>JAHRHW010000380.1 GCA_019100305.1 Candidatus Thiodiazotropha taylori
CCGATCAGGATGCCGGCAATGATCACTCCGGCACCGATCAGAAACCAGTCGCGGGTGGCTTCATTACTCAGATCCCGGTTGTCCTGTTTCAGCTCTTCCACTTCCCGGGTCAACGCGGCGACCTGCTTGACCAGTTCATTGCGTTCATTGGAGATGCGGATCGCATTCGAGGCTGTTCGCTGAATGCTCTGCAGCTCCTGCTCCTGTTTATCTTTCACCTTTTGCAGGCTCTTGTGATTGCCTAGCAGTTCACGGTGGTTTTTCTGCAGATCGATCAGTTTGCTGCGTAATTCGCCTGGCGCGGCCTTCAGTTCATCGATCTCTTTGCGCAGCGTGCTCAGTTGTGCGCGTGCACTGGGTTCATTCATCAGCTGCCGGGTAAGTACGTAGCCTTGACTGCCGCCGACCCGGACTTTGGTGTAACCCGACTCGGGATTGGTGGAGAGGACGTCCAGCGCTGCGCCACTGTTGAGCATGCGCATGATACGGTGTGAAGTACTCTCCCCGGTTCGCATGGTGATTTGAAAGGTGTCGGTTACATAGAGAGTCTTAGCCTGAGCCAGGAGCGGAAACAGGAGTAACAGGGCGAGCAGCAATAAGGATTTCTTCATGACTGTATCTGGTATCTATCCGGAGCAATGGGGCCATTGTACAACTGAAATCTTCCATTGTTGCCATGCAGGCCGCAGAATGTGGCATTTTTGTGGATCATGCACCCCTTGGAGGCATCTGTAAACCGCTTATCCGGAGTGCATTTATCGATGGAGTTATCGGGATGATCGCCATCAGCGGCCGAGCAGCAGAAACTCCATCAAGGCTTTTTGCGAGTGCAGACGGTTTTCAGCCTCATCCCAGACCACGCTGTCCGGGGTGTCGATCACTGATGCGGTAACCTCTTCGCCCCGATGGGCGGGTAGGCAGTGAAAGAACAAGGCATCTTTTTCTGCTTGGGCCATCAATTGGTCGTTTACCTGGTATTTGGAGAAGGCTTTCTCACGCAACGCCTGCTCCTCTTCCTGGCCCATGCTGGCCCAGACATCGGTTACCACCAGGTGCGCGCCACTGGCTGCCTCAAGGGGGTCACGGATGATGTTGGCCCGATCGCCGGCCGCTTCGAGGATTTCCGGCTCCGGATCATACCCTTCCGGGCAGGCGATATTGAGGCGAAAGTCGAACTGTCTGGCGGCATTGATATAGGAGTGGCACATATTGTTGCCGTCACCGACCCAGGTTACGGTCTTGCCCTGGATATCCCCCCGATGCTCCGCGTAGGTCTGCATATCCGCCAGCAGCTGACAGGGATGGTATCGGTCGGTCAGGGCGTTGATTACCGGTACCTGGGAGTGGGCGGCGAACAGCTCGAGTTTCTCCTGCTCGAAGGTGCGGATCATGATGATGTCGAGCATCCGCGAAAGCACTTTGGCACTGTCTTCAATCGGTTCGCCCCGGCCGAGTTGGGTGTCCCGGGGGGAGAGAAAGAGCGCATGACCGCCCAGTTGGGACATGCCGACCTCAAAAGAAACTCGGGTGCGGGTGGAGGATTTTTCAAACACCATACCCAGATTCTTGCCTTTCAATGGGGTGTGTATTTCACCCCGGTGCTGCATGCGCTTCAATTCGGAAGCGCGGCGAATCAGTGATTGCAACTCATCATGGCGGAGATCGAGGAGAGAGAGGAAGTGCCTGGTCATAGTGTTACGCCCTTGCGTTGGCTATCAAAGAAAGTCGGCAACCAGGGCGCTGACTTTGTCGATAATCTCTTTGCACTCATCATCGTTGAGGATCATTGGTGGCAGCAGGCGAATTACATTGCCTGCGGTCACATTGATGAGTAGGTTCTGTTCAAGTGCTTTACCGACCAGCTCTGCGCAGGGGCGTTCGAGCTCGATGCCGACCATCAATCCCTTGCTGCGAATCGACGTGACGCCAGGCAGCTCGGCCAGTTTTGCTTCAAACTCCGACTGGAAACGTTGACCCAGCTTGGCGGCTCTGTCAGCCAGTTGCTGAGACTCCACCACATCCAGCACACTCATGGCCACCCGGCAGGCGAGTGGATTGCCGCCAAACGTGGAGCCGTGATTGCCGGGTGCGAGTAGATTCGCCGCGTCACCGCGTGCCAGGCAGGCACCGATCGGCATGCCGTTACCCAAGCCTTTGGCCAGGGTCATCACATCAGGCAGTATGTCGTTGTGCTGATGGGCAAAAAGTTTACCGGTACGGCCTACGCCGGTCTGGATCTCATCCAGCATCATCAACCACCGGTGCTGGTCACAGATCTCACGGATCCGGTTGAGGTAGTCGGTTGACGGGATATTCACGCCACCTTCACCCTGTACCGGCTCAACCAGTACAGCAACCACATTTTTCTGATTCTGGGCGATCTCCTCGATCGCACCGATGTCATCGTAAGGTACTCTGATGAAACCCTGTACCAGGGGTTCGAAACCGGCCTGGACCTTACGATTGCCCGTGGCGGAAAGGGTGGCCAGGGTTCTGCCATGAAAACTCTGTTCCATGACGATAATGGACGGATTCTTGATCTCCCGCTTGTTGCCGTAGAGCCGGGCGATCTTGATTGCCGCTTCGTTCGCTTCGGCGCCGGAGTTGGCGAAAAACGCCTTCTCCATGGAGGCCAGGGAGCAGAGTCTCTCGCCGAGTGACTCTTGCAGTGGGATGCGATAGAGATTCGAGGTATGCAGCAGGCTGGAAGCTTGATCACACAACGCCTTGGCGATCTCCGGATGGGCATGGCCGAGACCGCATACCGCAACACCGGTTACCGCATCGAGGTAGCGGTTACCCTCTGTATCCCACAGCCAGGCACCTTCACCCCGCTCGAAAGCGACGGGCAGTCGTTGATAGGTTGTCATCAATGAATCGGCCATTCTCAAGCCCCATAAAACAAAAAAGCATCCTAAAAAGGACGCCGGTTTAATCAAGCCCCTTGATCGGTGAGTGGGATCGATCAATATCAACCCAATCGTCAGGGAATCAATTAGTCTACCATCCGATGAGAGTTTTTCAAATTGTCTTGCCCGATGCCTGAGGCCAGAGAATTCACAATTGGCAGCATGCTGGAGTTTATTTGAGCATTCCCTCTTTGCGAGTCACGCCTTGATCAAGGCTGTTCTTGAAGCCCTCTACATAACCGATTAAGGTGCCGGGTTAGGAGTGGCAGAGATATTCATCGATTGGGAGTTTGCTCTATGTCCATTGCCCTGACACTGCATCTATTGGCCGTTATCGTCTGGGTTGGCGGTATGTTTTTCGCGCATGTGATTCTGCGCCCGGTGCTGAATGATCAGTTGGAGCCGCATCAGCGACTGCCTCTGCTGCTCAAGGTATTCGATGGTTTCTTTCCCTGGGTATGGGGTTCGGTTATCACGATTCTGGCCAGCGGTTTCTGGATGCTGTTTACCCATTATGGGGGTGAGACCGGTTGGTGGCTCAGTTTCATGGCGGTGGTGGGCACTCTGATGGCGGCCATTTTTATCTTCATCTATGCCATTCCCTATCATCAATTCGGTACTGCCTTGAAAAGCGACGATATGCCCAGGGCGGTTGCGGCGATTTCTCTGATCCGCCAGCTGATCCTGGTGAATCTGATACTGGGCATGGTGGTATCGCTGCTGACAACCCTGGGTAAGTACGGTTTCTCCTGATCGCGCAACGGAATTTGCAGAGGCGATCGATCTGCTCGATTTTTCATACGGACGGTATTGAAAACCCGTCTCATATGACACTTTTGTGACCATCGACCTTGGCACTTCTTTATCGTCTTTAAGGAGTGATAGTCTTTACATAACAGCTCGTCATGACGAGCCCCTATCTTGGTTCCATTTAACTCATAACATAAGGGTGACTGTTTGTTCGATTCAATGGTGATGATGGCTTTTGCCCTGGGGATCATCAGTGCCTCATCACTGCCCATGGGGGCGATTACCGCAAAATTCTGGCAGCCCAGCGACCGCGCCACAGCGATACTCATGGCATTTGGCGGTGGCGCGCTACTGGCAGCATTGACCATCGATCTTGTGGCTTCCGCAGTCGAAGAGGGGCATTTCTATGCACTGGCTGCCGGCGCCATGGTTGGCGGGCTGCTGTTTATCGGGCTCAATCAATTGGTCAACGACTATGGTGGATTTCTGCGTAAGGCCTCCACCACCATCTACCAT
>JAHRHW010000381.1 GCA_019100305.1 Candidatus Thiodiazotropha taylori
TAGGTTGTCTCCTTGAGTTGAGGTAGAATCCAGAAACTGAACCTGACTCTACTCCTGACAGAGATCATATGAGATGCAGATTTACTTAAACGGCCTGGAAAAGCAAATTCCTGACTCCCTGGATATGGCCGGACTGATTGAAATGCTCGATTTGACTGACCAGCGCATCGCCGTCGAAGTCAATGAGGAGCTGGTTCCGCGTACGACTTTCAGTGGCCATATCCTCAACGACCAGGACCGCATTGAGATCATCCATGCGGTCGGCGGTGGTTGAGTTGCAGACAGACTTTTTTCAACTTCTACAGATAGAATCCGATGTCAAACGATAACCAGACAGACAGCTTTAGCGTCGCCGGACGCACATTTACATCCCGACTCTTGGTGGGAACCGGCAAGTATAAGGATATGGCGGAGACCCGAGCGGCAATCGACGCCAGTGGCGCGGAGATCGTCACCATTGCGGTCCGACGCACCAATATCGGCCAGAACCAGGATGAGCCAAATATCCTGGAGACCCTGCCGCCGAGCGAGTATACCTATCTGCCCAACACGGCGGGTTGCTACGATGCGAAAACAGCCATCCGCACCTGCCGTCTCGCCAGAGAGCTGCTGGATGGCCACAATCTGGTCAAACTCGAAGTGCTCGGTGACGAAAAGACCCTGTTTCCCGATGTGGTGCAGACCCTGGAGGCGGCCGAGGTTCTGATCAAAGAGGATTTCGATGTGATGGTCTATACCAACGACGATCCGATCATGGCCAAACGGCTTGAGGAGCTGGGTTGTGCGGCCGTCATGCCACTTGCGGCACCAATCGGCTCCGGCCTTGGGGTACGCAATCGCCTCAACATCCGCACCATCGTTGAAAATGCCAAGGTACCGATTCTGGTCGACGCCGGAGTGGGTACTGCATCCGATGCGGCTGTTGCCATGGAGCTGGGTTGTGACGGGGTATTGATGAATACCGCCATTGCCGCGGCACAGAACCCGGTGCTGATGGCCTCGGCGATGAAGAAGGGCATCCAGGCAGGTCGCGAGGCCTATCTCGCAGGCCGTATGCCGGCAAAGCGTTTTGCCTCCGCCTCATCCCCTACGGACGGACTGTTTTTCTGACGGATATGCATCCACTCATCAAATCGGCGAACGCCGGTGCGACAGGGTCGCACCCGGTCGCCAACGGAATACCGACCAGCGACCCTTATGCCCCAATCTGAGCAAAAGTCACGTCCGATACGCAGCTATGTGCTGCGCCAGGGTCGCATGACCGAAGGCCAGCAAAAAGCCTACGAGGCCCTCTGGCCCCGTTATGGCTTGGAGCTTGAGAGTGGTCCGCTCGATCTCTCCGGACTGTTCGAACAGATACAACCGGTCACCCTTGAGATCGGTTTCGGCAATGGAGAGAGCCTGCGACAGATGGCGCAGAACCAGCCGCAGCAAAACTTCCTCGGGGTTGAGGTGCATGGCCCAGGGGTTGGCCATCTGATGATTCAGCTGGATCAGCATCAACTCAACAACGTCCGCATCCTCAAACACGATGCCATGGAACTGCTGCGCCACCACCTTCAGCCCGGCTCTCTGCAACGGGTGCAGCTCTACTTTCCAGACCCATGGCATAAACGCAAACACAACAAACGGCGTATTGTGCAGGATGAGTTTGCCGAACTGATCAACCGGATGTTGATCCCTGGCGGCATTCTGCATATGGCAACCGACTGGGAGGACTACGCCCGGCAGATGATGAGCGTATTGTCAGCCCATCGGGGATTCCACAATCAGGCTGGTGAGGGCAATTTCTCTCCCCGCCCCGAAACCCGGCCATTAACCAAATTCGAACAGCGTGGCGAACGTCTTGGCCATGGGGTCTGGGATCTGCTTTTCGAGCGGCTTGCATAATGGGCAGCCTGACCCTTAAGCAGTTCCGCGCACCGCTGCTGGAGCCGATCGACCTGCATCTGCCGGCGGGTGAATGCCAGACCCTCAGCGGCCCTTCCGGGTCGGGTAAAACCCGCCTCTTACGGGCGCTGGCCGATCTTGATCCGGCCGCAGGCGAGGTGTCGCTCAACGATCAGGAGAGGTCGACCTTCAGCGCCCCCCAGTGGCGCAGTAAAGTGGGTCTGCTGCTGGCTGAGAGCGGCTGGTGGCTGGAGCGGGTCGGCGACCATTTCAAGCAGCCCCAGACGGAACTGCTCGAACAGCTGGAATTACCGAAGGAAGCGATCAACTGGGAGGTCAGCCGCCTCTCCAGCGGTGAACGCCAGCGACTCTCCCTGATCCGACTGCTCAGCAACCAGCCCCAGGTTCTGCTGCTGGATGAAGCCACAGCCAACCTGGACCAGGCCAATACGGCCAAAGTGGAAGCACTGATTGCCGACTGGCGAAAGCGGCATCAGGTGGCCGTTCTCTGGGTCACCCATGATCCGCAACAACGAAAACGGGTCAGTGACCGCAGCTGGCTGATCGAATCGGGACGACTCAGGGAGGCCTCTTGAACCTGATCCTGCTGACCCCCCTCGATCTTGCCATCGCCGCAACCCTGGTGGTGGCGCTGGCGCTGATCTCACTGCGGCTCTCCCTGGGAATCGAAGGCAAGCTACTGATTGCTGCCCTGAGGACCGTGATTCAGCTCAGCCTGCTCGGTCTGGTATTGAAGTTTCTGTTTGTTCAATCCCATCCGCTGCTGATCAGCGCACTGGCGTTGTTCATGTTGTTCGTTGCCGGTTACGAGGTAATGGCGAGACAGCAGCGCCGTTTCAGCGGCATCTGGGGATTTGGCGTCGGCACGCTTTCGATGTTCATCTCATCATTCAGCGTTACCATCCTCGCCTTGATCGTCATCATCCAGGCGGAACCCTGGTATTCGGTGCAGTATCTGATTCCGCTGCTTGGCATGATGCTGGGCAACACCATGTCGGGGGTTGCTATCGCTCTGGACAACCTGACCCAGAATGCCTGGCAGAGACGCCAGGAGATCGAGGCCCGCCTGATCCTTGGCCACACCTGGGACCAAGCCATCCGGGAGATTCGCCGTAATGCCCTGCGCAGTGGTCTGATTCCGATCATCAATGCGATGGCTGCAGCCGGCATTGTCAGCCTGCCCGGCATGATGACCGGCCAGATCCTCGCCGGGACACCACCGATGGAAGCCTCGAAGTACCAGATCCTGATCATGTTACTGATTGCGGCAGGAACCGGCTTCGGCGCTACTGCAGCGGTATGGATCGGCGCCAAGCGGTTATTCGATGATCGGGAGCGTCTAAGACTCGACCGGTTGGGAAAAAAGCACGCCTGAGCTACTGAGCAGATCCTCACTCGGGAAGCTATTCAGGCTCCCGCTCACCCCGGATCACCTTAATCACCAGCAGAATCACCGGAATGCCGTGCAACAGCAGGTCGAAGATATCGATCGGACGATGCAGAGTACCGGCCATCAGCATCTTCAGCTTCTCCCACAAATGGGGCTCTGGGACGAATGGCGCCAGCCCAAGCAGTAGTGCGGGCAGTACGACCATATGCATGGGAATGCGATCAAGCCAGTTGAACATCTCGTTTTGTTTCCTCTACATCGACACCATTACCGCTAAGGCAGCCATTCCCGTTTATTAGTTGATAACGGTTCGGATCCTGACAGTCAGCTGCGCCATTATTACCGATTTCTATGGGACTTTCAGTCCCGACCGCCCGGATTGAAGTGTCGCTGCAGCTCCACCGCCATGGCACTCAGACCACCCAGCGACCAGCCTCCATCCACCGGCATTACCGCACCGGTGATATAGCTGGCCATCGGTGAAGCGAGAAACAGTGCCAGATTGGCCACATCTCCGGCTTTGCCCAGCCGCTTCAGAGGCACGGAGTCGCTGATCATCTCTTTGGCTTCGGCGGTAGGCGCCAGGCGCTTCATCCCTTCGGTGTCGGCAATCGGACCGGGCACGATCGAGTTGACCCTTACCCCGGACTCACCCCACTCCATCGCCAACACCCGGGTCAGCATGTCGACCCCCGCCTTGGCTGCGCAGACATGCAGCTGTAAGGGCATAGGTATGTAGGCCTGGGGAGCTGAGATATTGATGACAGAGGCACCCGGCTTCGACAGGTAGGCATAGGCGGTGCGCAGGACATGGTAACTACCCAACAGATCGATATCGACCACAGCGGAGAAACCCGCCGGGGACATATCCAG
>JAHRHW010000382.1 GCA_019100305.1 Candidatus Thiodiazotropha taylori
CTCATCGAAGCGATCGAGATACTCCAGCGCGGAGGCAAAGCAGACCACCGGCAAGCCAACCGATTCGAACAACAACTTCAGAGCGCTACGCACCTCTTCGTCATCATCCACTACATAGACTGTTGGCGTGGTCTGATCCATGGTTTTTACGCAACCTCCCCGATGGGTAAATTGAAACTGAACTCGGCACCGTCCCGATAGTCAGGGTTGATCGACAGTTTACCACCGTGTGCCTCGATGATCCCGTAACTGATTGAGAGCCCCAGTCCCATACCGTCCGACTTCCCCGTCACGAAGGGATCGAACAGGGTTGTTTCCAGCTCCGGTTTGATGCCGGGCCCGTTATCCCTCACCCAGAGATGGATTGTGCCACCGGGTTGCTGCCGGGTCCCGATATGCAGCACCCGCTCCCGATCGTGCAGTTCAGAGAGCGCCTCAATTGCATTCCGCGCCAGATTGAGTATCACCTGTTCAATCTGAATCGGCTGTACCAGCACCGTCGGCAGCGGCTGCTGCATATCCAGTATCAACCGCACATCGGCACGGGTGATGTCGGGCCGGATCAATACCGCAACCGCATTCACCAGAATATTGACGTCCACCTGGGAGCTCTCCAGGGGCTCTTTGCGCACAAACCGCCTCAGTTGACGGATAATCTCACCGGCCCGATCGGCCTGCGCGGCAATCCGCTCCATGACATCCACACAGACAGTGGTATTGGACGGATCGGTCTCCAGGATACGCATACTCGCCTGGGCATTGGTCGAAATGGCCGTCAACGGCTGATTCAACTCATGGGCAATGCCGGATGCCATCTCACCGAGGGTACTGAGCCTGCCGGCCCGCGCCAGCTCGAGCTGGTGTTGGCGCGCCTCCTCTTCGGCCCGTTTGCGCATCGTGATATCCCGAAACACAACCACGCTGCCGATGGTCTTGCCCCCCTCATCCCTGATCGGAGTACTGCTGTACTCCACCGGAAAACTGGTACTGTCCTTACGCCAGAAGACATCGTCCGAAATAAAGCGTGGCTTATTATCACGAAAGGTCTGATAGACCGGGCAGTCGACCGCTCGATGGGGAGAGCCGTCTTCATGGGAGTGGTGCAGAATCTCATGCTGGTTATGACCGATCACATCTTCCGCTCCCCAGCCGGTGATCCGCTCTGCGGCCTTATTGAAAAAGGTCGAGCGTCCACTCATGTCCACCCCGTAGATACCGTCCGCCACCGAATCGAGAATCAACTCATGTTGCAGTTCGAGACGATCCTTAGCCTTCTTCAACTCCTGATTGAGACGCATCACCTTGAGGGTCATCACTACCATGAACAGCAGCATCAGCAAGCCACCCAGCAGCCAATAGCGGTAACGGCTGATCGCATCGACCAGGGTGATCTTGCCCAGATACTCATAGGGAGGCAGCTTGAGCGTCATGAACAGATCATGCACCGGCTGATAGTCGAGCGGAATGGTCCAGCCCGCATATTCCCCTGCCAGCGCCGCATCGTGATCATGGGGCATATTCAACAGGGCGACCGCAACCTGCTGCGCAAGCGTGTCGGCTGTGTGAGCGACTTTACTGAAAGGCCATTCAGGATAGAGTCGGGTACTGAGTGCAAAAGGAAACTCTTCGACCTGCTGGGGATTGATGATATGAAAATCCTTCAGTTCGATGGTGCCTGCAGAGGCCATACGCTCCAGAATATCGGTACGCACCGTACCCACATCGACCTCACCGTTGAGTACCGCCATCACCACATGGTCATGGATGCCGCCCCAACGCAGCGCTTTCAGATCGGTATAGGGATCTATGCCCTGCTCGACCATCTCCAGCATTGCCATCTGGAAGCCGCCCAGTGAAGTATCGTAGACCGCCATCATGGTATGACCACGAAGGTCTGCCAGGGTATTTATCTCAGCATGATCATGGCGGGTGAAGATAACGCCACCAAAGATTTTGTAAGGGACATCGTTGCGTCGATTATAAAGTGTGGCAATGCGTGAGACCCGGAATTTCACCTCCAGGTTGACATAGATACCCGGATTGACCAGTACAAAATCGACTTCGCCGGCAGATACCGCCGGATTCACATCATCGAATTTCAATGGCCGGATGATGAATTCGTGCTCGGGAATGCTGCTATGAAGGTACTCTGCTGTTGGCCCCCACATCCTCAGCGTTGCCTGGTCCCCACGATGGCTCAAAACACCGATACGTACCATATCGGCATACAGCAATGACGGGATTGTAAACTGCAGCAGCAACAGCCCAGCAACGACCCACCAGCGTAATGATTCACCGGAATTGACCATTCCCTGAGCCTATGTGAAAAAGCGCTAGCTGACAAGTTGTCAGGGGAAGCCATAAAACATCGGGAGAGGGTTGGTTGAAGGTAAAAATGCCCTAACAGTGCCGCGTGGCGTCAGAGCCTGCCGGTTATCGATTTCAGTTTTCCCAACAGCGACTTGCTGGATTGCTGCTGCAGTTCCAGCTGCTCACGGGCAAGTGCCTCCTGCAGCTCCAGCTCCCGTTGCTGTTTAGCCTCCTGGAGACGTTGGCGAATCGCATCCTTGGCCGAATCATCGATCTGCAGATCGTACATATCCGCCCGATTGCGCAGGATATAGTGCCCCAGATTGTCGAGCCAGGCATCATCCACTTTGTCTGGCTGAATCAGACTCTTTTCAACCTTGAAACCTCTGAAATTGGAGATGAAGATTCGGATCGATCCCAGCTCCGGATCAGCCTGAAAAACAAAATTCACTTTGACCACGACCGGTAACTGCAGATTCAGCCCAACCACCTGCTGCTGATGATCACGAATTGGCCACTCGGTATAGCGCATGGTCTGGCTATTGAGGAAGGCACAGGCCTCATCCGCTTTGCTCTTGGGCGTAATGGCAAAGGTCTGCTCACCGTCTGAAACACACTGGAAGCGCAAGCGGACAACCCGGGTGTTGTCTGAACTGTCCGCATTGACCACATAATCGGTATGGCGCAGTCCGGCTACTGTACCCAATCCCGGCATCTCATACTGGTGGCGTACTTCATGATCGAGAACTTTCAGTTGATCCGTCAACTCGGAGAGATACTTCAGAATTGACTGCATCGAGGGTTTGAATTGGCACTGGTAGAGGGATTCCAGCCTGGTCGCCTCACACTCGGCGCTGTCGTCCTCTTGTCTTTTACGGGCTTCCTGTTTCAGATTTTCCAACAGAGACATCGCAACATCCTGTAACTTCCTTTAGTATCCAAGCGGACAATTTTACCCATTAATACTACGGTGGCCAAATAATTTACTTCTGAAACCCATACAGGCTGGCGATCTCCTCGGCCCAGAGAGTGTCGTCAATCGTCTCAAGAATCAGTGGAATATCACTAAACCGCTGATCCTGCATAATATAACGAAACACCTCCCAACCCAGCTTACCTTGACCCAGGCTATGGTGGCGATCGACCCTTGCGCCCAGCTCCGGTTTACTGTCGTTCAGGTGCATACCCCGTAGGTATTGAAACCCCACCACTTGTTCAAATTCTGCAAAGGTTTTGTCACAATCAGCGGCGGTCCGCATATCATAACCCGCCACAAAGGTATGGCAGGTATCGAGACAGACCCCGATTCGACTCTTGTCCTCAACCTGATCGATGATCTGGGCCAGGTGTTCAAACTTATAACCGAGGGTGCTTCCCTGTCCTGCGGTGTTTTCGATCACGGCGGTCACCCCCTGAGTCTGTTCCAGACACCAGTTGATCGAGTCGGCAACCCGCTGAAGGCTCTCGTGCTCCTCGATTTTTCTCAGCGTCGCTCCTGGGTGAAAATTCAACAGCGACAACCCCAGCTGTTCACAACGCTGCAGTTCATCAAGGAAGGCTTTTCTCGATTTCTCCAGGCCCTCACTTTCGGGATGGCCCAGATTGATCAGATAGCTGTCATGAGGCAGTACATGCCGACTCTCAATTCCAACCTCACTGAGGTTGCTCTGAAACATTTCGATGGCATCTTCAGTCAACGGTTTTGCACGCCATTGACGCTGATTCTTGGTGAACAGAGCGAATGCTTTGGCGCCGATCTCCTTGGCATTAAGCGGCGCGTTTTGCACCCCTCCGGAGGCACTCACATGTGCACCTACATATTTCATATCAAAGCCCTATAAATGGATGGTGTAAACAGGAA
>JAHRHW010000383.1 GCA_019100305.1 Candidatus Thiodiazotropha taylori
GCCGCTGATGGCGCGGAACTCTACAAAACCAAAACTTGCTGGTCATGCCATGGTAAAGACGCCCAATCACCGATCATGCCAATCTATCCCAAGCTTGCCGGACAAAATGCTGATTATGCTTACAATCAGATGAAGGATATCAAGTCAGGTGTTCGTAGCAATGGTCAATCTGCTGCCATGAAAGGTGTGATGGGATTGGTTAACGACGAGGAGATGCGTGCCATTGCCGATTGGTTGAGCACCCTTTGAAAAGACCGCTCTGAAGCCGTGCACGAGCAATTCTGCTTGATGTATATCAAAGTAATCTAATATACCCCATGACACACTGTGGGCAGCTCTTGAAACGATCTTTTTGTTTATTGGCGCCAAGGTAAGAAGCTAACTGATCCCCATGCATTCCTGGGGAGTGGAGAAATTAATCATGAATCTTAAACCGATTATCAAATCAGTGACCATGGCAGTGGGTCTACTTGCTTGTGGCGGTGCTAGTGCTGGATGGAACGAGGCTGGAGGCGAAAAAGACGAAGCGATGCTGTTGACTCCCGACAGGGAACGGGGCATTGCCGTTTATGAAGTCTGCTCTGCCTGTCACCTGTTGGAAGGTTGGGGCCTTGCGGATGGAACCTTCCCTCAGCTCGCCGGGCAGCATCGTAATGTCTTGATCAAACAGCTGGCGGATATCCGCGCACAGAATCGGGATAACCCCACCATGTATCCATTCGCTTTGGATGATCAGATTATGGCAGCCTCCGGATATCATGCCGGTGAGATCAAACCAGCACAACTGGTTGCCGATGTTACTGCATACATCGCCAAGTTACCGATGAATCCTGAAAACGGAAAGGGCCCCTGGAATCAGCTGTTTCCTGAATTCACTGAAGGCAAGAAGCTGTACGATGACAACTGTGTTCAGTGTCATGGCGCGAATGGCGAAGGTGACGATGAAAAGTTCTATCCTAAGATCCATGGTCAACACTATGCATACATGTTGCGTCAGTTCGAGTGGATTCGTGACGGCAAGCGTCGCAATGCAAATCCGGAGATGGTAGAGCAGATCAAGAACTTCTCCGACAAGGATATGCAAATGGTTATCAACTATGTCTCGCGCATGCAGGTACCCAAGGAACTGCTAGCACCTTCCAAGGATTGGCAGAATCCTGACTACGACTAGTTCGGTGATTGTTGCTCTCCTTTGCACACTGAGCCAGGAATTGCTCCATTCTGACAATCTCTGTGTTCGGGGGTGCAGTAGCAAACCGCAGATAGGTTGGATCTTCGATCCAACCAGGAAAATGCTTGAACGGATTCGTCACTCAAGCCTGTTTACTTCTTTTCAAGAGATTCATCATGCCGTCTAAGCAAACGCTTCAAGTAGCCGTGCTCACCCTGGCCGCGTTGGGGCTTCTGACTGTTATATTCTATACACCGATCTGGTGGGTTTCGTTGACTGCGCCAAATTATCCAGCTGAATCCTTTCCCGATGGTGTAAGAATCCATTTCCATATGAACGGAGTATTCAACGGTTGTGAAAAACAGGAAAAAGCGGAGATCCTAGAGGATGAGGCGTTGGACTGTGTTCATGAGATGGACACCATCAATCACTATGTCGGCATGTATCCAATCGCTGCCGGTGGTCCGGTCGAGCGAGGGTTCGGTCAATTCCTGATGGTATTTATGGGAGTAATGTTGTTGGGTTTTGTCTGTATCAAGCCAAAATTACGGGTTGCAATTCTGAGTAGTGGATTTGCTGCTATCGCGGTATGGATGGGATTTGCGCTCTATGGAGATGGAGGATTCAAACTTTTGAATACCGGATACATCAGCGCCTTGGTGACATCCCTAGATCAAGAGGTGACTACGGAAAGCAGTGAACCGGAGATCGTGATTGGCGGTATTACGGGAGTTCTCAAGGATTCACTGGAAGAGTCGGGTGTTGAGGTCATCCTGCCATCGCAGGTGGAAAAGGCGAAACGTGAGCAGGCAAAAGAGGGCGATGTACAAAAAAACCATCTCATTCAACAGCTCAAGTTGACCTATGATATCGATCAGGTTAAATCCGATAAGATGGCGCCATGGAATGGTAGCGCCTTTCAGGTTATGAGTTGGCACTATGCAAAGAGTCTTGGTCGTTATTTCAACAACCAGGAAGAGATCGTGCCGATGGTGAAGAATCTCAAACTGGCAATCCATGTCGTTTTTGTCGGCTTGCTGGGCGCCATGGTTCTTGTAGTTTTCGGTTCGCGAAAGAATGGCGGCCTTTTTTACTGGCTGCTGGTATTGGTGCCGATCGCTTTACCGGTAATTTTTGTCATAGATTACTCAGCATGGCTCTGGTGGTATGGACATACCCTGAATGACATGGGTGCGTTTACAGTAAAACCGTTTATGCCCACAGTATTCGGCGACGGTAAGGTTGCGCAGTTTACGACTCACTCCTATCCCTACAAGGGATTCGGTCTGATGGTGCTGACCTCGTTGATACTGGCAGTAGCGGCACTGATTCGCTTCAAGCAGTTCAAGCAGGAGAAGTCATAAACCGGTTTTATCTGGTGAATTGATCGCTTTGTTTAAGGTAACGGATGAATTCACAGTCGGAGATCAATTTTCACAATCAACCGTATGTGGGTGTTAAATTGGTTAATGTTTACGCACTCTACAGGCAGACACTCATTTTGGTGGCATTACTGCTGCTCCTGTCTGTAACTGTGCCTCAGGCTTTTGCATCAGCCGAGAACTACCCGTCTTTCCAGGACCTGGTCGATGATACCGAACCTGGAGGTATTCTGATCCCGCCTCCCGGAACCTATGCCGGACCGGTAACCATAAGCGATGCCATTACGGTGGATGGACAGGGTAAGGTCACCATCGATGCTGGTGGAAAAGGTTCAGTCATCGTACTGGATACGGATGGCGCCACGATTAAGAATCTCCGCCTGACCAACTCCGGAGAGTCACACAACACAATCGATTCAGGGGTGCAGGTGCGTGGTGACTTCAATGTGATCAAAGACAATGTGATCGATAACTGTCTGTTTGGCGTCGATCTGCAACAGTCGAAACACAATATCGTGCGTGCCAACCGGATCTCTTCGAAGCCTTTCGATTTAGGCATCAGGGGCGATGCGATACGTCTTTGGTACAGTTTCGATAACAAGATTACGGACAATATTATCCGGGATTCCCGTGATATGGTGGTATGGTACTCACGGGATAACCTGATTGCACGGAACGATGCCCGGGGCGGTCGTTACTCCCTGCACTTCATGTATGCACAATACAACGAAGTCGTTGACAACCACTATGAAGATAACTCAGTCGGTATCTTTGTCATGTACAGCGATGGAGTGCATTTGAAAAACAACTACATCGCTCATGCTACCGGTGCCACCGGTATGGGGATTGGTTTCAAGGAGACCTCGGATGTGGTGGTGACCGGTAACCAGGTGCTCTATTGTGCGACAGGGCTCTATCTGGATGTCTCTCCCTTTCAGCCAGATACCGTCAACCTTTTTCAAAACAATCTGGTCGCCTACAGTGGCATTGGGGTGCTTTTTCTCAATGACTGGACTGGCAATACCCTGAAAAACAATCGATTCAAAGGCAATATCACTCAAGTGGCAGTCTCCGGTGGTGGAAAGACAGCCAATCGGAATGAATGGCAAGGCAACTATTGGGACGACTATGAAGGGTTTGATCAGGATCATGACAAGGTCGGGGACAAGCCCTATGAACTCTTTAGCTATGCCGATCGAATCTGGATGGATGTACCCTCGGCACGTTTTTTCAAAGGTTCCCCGGTGCTTGAGGTGATGGATTTTCTGGAGCGTCTCGCGCCATTCACGCAGCCCAATATGCTGGTACGCGATAAGCAACCGATGATGACGGCTGAATGGGTGGAGCAGGTGGATCGTATATCTGACACTCAACTATCTGATCCAACTGACTCCGAGGCGGAGATTCAAGCCGATACCCAAAAGACATTTGATGCCTATCGTGCACTGCGTGAGTCGCTCGGGCGTTGAAAGAGAAACATAACATGAGTGACAAGCAACGACCTGAAAAGAGAAGCAAGCGTCCGATGACGCCTAAACGCAAAGAGCAGAGCCGCCGGGAGTTTCTGCGTTCCTCTGTTTTGGCCGCTGGTATGATTGGTGTCTCC
>JAHRHW010000384.1 GCA_019100305.1 Candidatus Thiodiazotropha taylori
TCAGGCGCCATTTTGGAAAAAGGAGGCAACCGAAAATGGCGAACGATGGGTTGATGCTCGCGACAGTGATGACGAGGCCATCCGCCAGTGGTCCCAGCCAGGGAATGATCATTAGCCTGGAATAGAACTTTTATGCCATAACGCTTTTGTCTTTAATACAGGGTGTTCTGTATGAGTATCAACAGGTCACCCTGGTTTGATTAAGGATTGAAGAGCAGGAGAGGTTCCATGAACAGAGCCCAATGGGTGTTGACAGGATTGATCTTGCTGCCCCATTCAGCCGTTGCCTACGATAGTGTGGTGGGAGCCAGGCTGGGTTCACTGGGCTTCGGCATTGAAGCGGGCTATGGTCTGACCGAACAGTTCAAAGCCCGGCTCGGTTTCAATCGATACGACTTCGGTTTCGATGCCAAGGTGGATGGGATTGAATACGATCTTGATCTGCAATGGCGGAGCCTCTCTCTGGTTGCCGATTGGCACCCGTTTAGATCCAAATCCTCATTTCGCTTCACTGCAGGTGTTTTCCGCAACAACAACGAAATCAGCGGTTCTGCCGGTGCTGAAAACCTGACCATAGGCAATACTGTCTACCCTGGGGTAGGTTTGGATGCGGTTGTGGATTTCAGATCCTATGCGCCCTACCTGGGTGTAGGCTGGGATACCGGTGTCTATAAACAGCAAGGTTGGGGATTCAATGTGGATCTGGGGATTCTCTATCAGGGTGCTGGTAGCGTCGAACTGGTGCCGACAGGCGCTCTGGCGGACCTGGTTGATCCAAATGATGTTAGGTTGGAAGAGCAGCGGTTTGAGGATGATATCGAGGATTACCGCTACTATCCGGTCTTCTCGTTTGGTTTCTCCTACCGCTTTTGACCCGCTGCAACAGGTTTCAGCAGATTCCGCCAGGCAAGGGCTGATTGGCCCGGTTATCTTCCGTGTCTGCAATCTGTCTGAAAGGGGGACATGAAAAAGCCGGGATGTACCGCAATCATCCCGGCTGGCGATCAGGAAGCTGAGCTACTTCTTGTTCGAGTGAAGCAGAACCTGCTCGAAGATGTTGCGTTTGATTCTGCTGCGAATCGGCTCCGGCAGGTTATGCCAGGCTTTGGCTACTTCAATGGATTCGTCATCCATTACGGCGGAGGTGTTCTCGCCGAACATCAGCCAGGCTGGATTGACGTCCAGAACCTGTGCGATTTCGTCAATTTTTCTAGGGCGCAGGCTTTTGCCGTTTTCAATCTTTTGAATGACGGCCTGATTGGTGCCGGCGCGCAGAGCCAGTTCCTCTTGCGTCCAGCCTCTCTCCCGTCTTTTTCTGCGTAGTCTAGAGCCTAGAGTATCCATTTCCCGCGGTATATAGGTTTCAAATTTTTGTGCGTGTACGTAGCTCATTGTCCTTCCCATTGGATGCCTAAAGGTTGTTGCATCGTCTTGTATCTGGTAGCGGCGCATCCAACGAAAACTTGACACTCTGGATTTGTCCGTCACAACGCCTGTGAAATTAATTCCAGTACATGGGAATAATGTGACTAAGTTCACAGTATCCTAACATGGGCTGTGTGTCAGAAAATCGCAGATATCCAAAAAAATGTCACATTGGAGAATGGGATTCCTGTGATAATATGCCCAGCCATGCTGACCTACCCCGACATAGATCCCGTTATCGTGACCCTGGGGTCAATCAACATCTATTGGTATGGTGTGATGTATATGATTGGCTTCTTCGGCGGCTGGTGGCTAGGGCGTATCCGTGTCGGTAAGCCCGGTGTCGTCTGGAGTGCCAAGCAGGTGGACGATATCGTCTTCTACATTGTGCTCGGGGTGGTCGGTGGTGGCCGAATCGGCTATCTGCTGTTTTATGACCTGCAAAGCTTCCTGGCCAATCCGCTGATCGTTTTTATGGTCTGGGAGGGTGGAATGGCCTTCCATGGCGGCTTGATCGGTGTGTTGCTGGCAATGTGGTATTTTGCCCGTAAAGAGGGGCGGACCTTTTTTGAGGCTACCGACTTTATCGCGCCTCTGGTCACCATTGGTCTGGGTGCCGGTCGTTTGGGTAACTTCATCAACGCGGAACTTTGGGGGGGGATCACCTCACTGCCTTGGGGTATGCAGGTGCCCTGCATCGAGTCCGACAACCTGTGTGCCCGCCTCGGGCTGCCACCGGACACTGTCCTTTCGCCTCCGGTACATCCCAATCAGCTCTATGAGTTCCTGCTTGAAGGTGTCCTGCTGTTTACCATCCTGTGGCTCTTCTCTGCCAAGGCCAGACCTAGGATGGCAGTTTCCGGACTGTTTCTGATCTGCTACGGGATATTTCGCATCGGCATCGAGTTTGTTCGCCTGCCGGATCTGCACATCGGTTACCTGGCGTTTGACTGGCTGACCATGGGGCAGCTGCTGAGTGTGCCGATGATCCTGTTTGGTGTTTTATTGCTCTATCTCGCCTACCGTAGGGAACCAATGCCTGCTTGAAGCCCGTTACATAACCTATTATGGTGCCGGGTTGAAAACCAGAATTATAGGCAACAGCATGCAACAGTATCTTGATCTAATGCGCCATGTGCGGGATTTCGGGGTTACCAAGGAGGATCGAACCGGCACGGGTACCCGCAGTGTATTTGGTTATCAGATGCGTTTCGATCTCTCACAGGGATTTCCTCTGCTGACCACCAAAAAGCTGCATCTAAGGTCGATCATCCATGAGTTGCTGTGGTTTCTGCAAGGTGATACCAACATCCGCTATCTGAAGGAGAATGGGGTCAGTATCTGGGATGAGTGGGCTGATGAGGAGGGCAATCTAGGTCCTGTCTATGGCTACCAGTGGCGCTCATGGCCAACCCCGGGTGGTGGCCATGTTGACCAGATCGCTCAGCTGGTGGAACAGATCCAGGTGAATCCGGACTCAAGGCGTCTGATCGTCTCAGCCTGGAATCCGGCTCAGGTCGACGCGATGGCTCTGCCTCCTTGCCACTGCCTGTTCCAGTTCTATGTGGCCGAGGGCCGACTCTCCTGTCAGCTCTATCAACGCAGCGCGGATATATTCCTCGGTGTGCCGTTCAATATCGCCTCTTATGCCCTGCTGACCATGATGGTGGCTCAGGTCACTGGCCTCAAGCCGGGCGATTTTGTGCATACTTTTGGCGATGCTCATCTCTATCTTAATCACCTGGATCAGGTGGAGTTGCAGCTCTCCCGGGAACTGAAATCCCTACCTCGCATGTCGATCAATCCAGCGGTGAAGGATATCTTTGCGTTTCGTTTCGAGGATTTTGAATTGACTGATTACGACCCTCATCCCCATATCAAGGCTCCGGTCGCGGTTTGATCCATATAAATAAGGAGTCGATGTGTCGATAATCTCACTTGTCACAGCAATGGCAAATAATGGTGTGATCGGTCGCGATAACCGCCTGCCCTGGCATCTGCCCGCCGATCTGCAGCACTTCAAATCTCTGACAATGGGAAAACCGATCCTGATGGGGCGGAATACCTGGGAGTCCCTGCCCGGACTACTGCCCGGTAGAAGGCACATCGTGGTGACCCGCAATGAGGCCTATGTTGCGCCTGGCGCCGAGGTGGTGCACTCGGTGCAGGAGGCTTTGGCGGCGGTGGAAGGAGAGCCGGAGATCATGATCGTTGGTGGTAGCCATTTTTATGCTGAGATGCTGCCCAGAGCGCATCGCCTCTATCTGACATTGGTGGATGCAGAGGTCGAGGGAGACGTGCAATTTCCTGAAATCGATTGGCAGGAGTGGCAGGAAGTGGCGCGTGAAAACCATTCCGCGGACGAAAAGAATGCCTATGACTACGCTTTTGTTAACCTGGTCCGACGACCTTCCACAGCGGACAATTGAAATCGGCTTGAGGTTGTTTGTCTATCTGGCTGGGCAGCTTAGATGGTAGGGTTTCGGCGGCTTGCGTTTTCTCAGTTTCAACGCCGTGAGCTGACCACCCCAGAAGCATCCGCTATCCAGTGACCAGACATTGTCGATCTGTTGGTAGCCCAGTGTCGACCAGTGACCGAACAGAATCTTGTCATGCCGGCTCTTTCTTCCAGGCACCGCATACCAGGGGATGGAGGCGTTCATATGCAGTTCCGGTGCGCCTTT
>JAHRHW010000385.1 GCA_019100305.1 Candidatus Thiodiazotropha taylori
GGTTGGTTTGCCGGTGGTCTGCTTTGCCTCCGCGCTGGAGTATCTCGATCGCTTCGATGAGTCTCTGCCGGGTTGTCTGGTGGTGGATATCCGCATGCCGGGTATGAGCGGTCTGGATATGCAGGAAAAGTTGAATGAGCTGCCACTGCATCCTCCGGTGATCATCATTACCGGGCATGGCGATGTGCCAATGGCGGTTCGTGCCGTTCAGGCCGGTGCGGTGGATTTTATCGAAAAACCGTTTCGCGACCAGATTCTGCTCGACAGTGTCCACCGGGCGATCGAGATGGATGCGGAGAAGCGGGGTGAGGCCTCCAGACTGTCTGAGATCCGTGACCATCTGAATCAGCTGACACCCAGGGAGCGGGAGGTGCTCGATCTGGTCATCAGCGGTATGCGGAACAAAAATATCTCTGAACAGTTGGGGATTACCCTGTCGACAGTGGAAGCCCATCGCTCCCGGGTGATGGAGAAGATGCAGGCCGACTCACTCTCTCATCTTATGCGGATGATGCTGACCCTGGAGAATGAGTAGTTATTCTTACGGCGGCTTATTGGGCTATGTACCACCCCAGTGTTGAAGCGGATAAAGTCACCGGCTATGGTATCGGTAGAGCTCGGTGGTGTGGGGTAGTGGCGAATATCCGGCCGCACCCGTAGCGATCTACCAGGCGCACTGAGGCTTCTGAATATCAGGGTTGTGGAAAACCACAACTACCGGTCGCGTATCTTGGAATTTTATCAGCACTGAAAGGGCTGGATAATAGCGTCTCCCCATTTACGTCCGGAGCGGATATCGGGGAGATCATCGCCAGTTGGATGGCTGGAAGGCAGGTATAGACAGGCGCCTTCCGGTGATTCAACTGGTTTTTTTAAATCCGGCAACCTAATCGATCCGATGCCATGGCAGCAATGCGTCCGATCCATTAGCTTGCCGGACAAGCTGTAGAAAACTCAAAAAACAGGGTGAGTCAGCGTGTTTGCCGGGGAACCGGTGAGGCTGTGTTTCTCAAACGCTGAACGGGTTGTGACCCAAAGCGGCAGATCAACAACCGCCGGGTAGACCATCCCTAGGGCCTGTAAACAGGCGTCAATAACCGGAGGATGATACAAGAATGAGTATTTCACGACGTGAATTCCTACGTATGATGGGTTTTGCCGGTGCCGCCGGTATGATGCCTTCGTCCGTGTTCGCCGCGGCCAAGCAGCCTGCGGATCTCTATGAGGTACCGAAGTTCGGTAACGTATCCCTGCTTCACATTACCGATACCCATGCACAACTCAATCCCATCTACTTTCGTGAACCAAATGTCAATTTGGGTATAGGTTACGCCTTCAATAAGGCCCCACATCTGGTGGGTGATAATCTGCTCAAACACTTTGGTATCACTCCCGGGACGATTGAATCCCACGCCTTCAGTTATCTCGATTTCGATAGTGCAGCAGGCAAATTCGGTAAAGTCGGTGGTTTTGCTCACCTGAAGACATTGGTACAGCGAATTCGTGATGATCGTGGTCCGGGTAACAGCCTGTTGATGGATGGTGGGGATACCTGGCAGGGTTCAGGTACCGCCTACTGGACACGCGGACAGGATATGGTCGGTGCCTGCAATCGACTGGGTGTCGATGTGATGACAGGGCATTGGGAATTCACCTATCTCGATAAAGAGGTGATTGACAATATCAACGCTTTCAAGGGTGACTTCGTCGCACAGAATGTGTTGGTCAGAGACGAGGCGCTGTTTGACTACAATTTTGCCGATTTCGAAGGCTTTGACGAGGATTCCGGTAACGCCTTCAAACCCTATGTGATGAAGCAGGTGGGTGGAGCGCGTGTAGCGGTCATCGGTCAGGCATTTCCCTACACACCGATCGCCAATCCCCAGCGATTCATCCCAGACTGGACATTCGGTATTCAGGATGACCTGATGCAGGGTGTGGTCGACATGGTGCGGGAGAATGAAAAACCCGATGTGGTGGTGGTACTCTCCCATAATGGTATGGATGTGGATCTGAAGATGGCATCCCGGGTCTCCGGTATCGATGTGATCTTTGGTGGTCACACCCACGACGGTATGCCGGCACCAACGGTGGTTAAAAACTCCGGTGGAAAGACCCTGGTGACCAATGCGGGTTCCAACGGAAAATTCCTCGGTGTCATGGATCTGGATGTGAAAGGTGGCAAGGTACGCGACTTCCGCTATCGTCTGTTGCCGGTCTTCTCCAATATTCTGCCGGCAGATAAAGCGATGCAGGCCTACATCGACGAAGTACGTGCTCCCTATGCCAAACAGCTCAACGAGGAGCTGGCCGTGGCGGAAGAGACGCTCTATCGTCGGGGTAACTTCAACGGCACATTCGATCAGGTCATCTGTGACGCCCTGACCACGGTGAATGATGCCCAGATCTCCCTCTCTCCCGGATTCCGTTGGGGTACCAGTGTCCTGCCCGGGCAGAAGATCACCATGGACAACGTGATGGATCAGACCTGTATCACCTACCCCGAAACCTATCGCAGAGAGATGAAGGGGTCAGAGATCAAGGCGATCCTGGAGGATGTCTGTGACAACCTGTTCAACAAGGATCCCTACTATCAGCAGGGTGGTGACATGGTACGAGTGGGTGGTCTCGATTACGCTTGTGAACCGGGTGCGGGGTTCGGTAAACGAATTACCGATATGGCACTCAACGACGGCACCAAGGTCGAGGCCAATAAGAGCTATACCGTTTCCGGTTGGGCGACGGTTGGATCGAAAGCCCCAGGTGAACCGATCTGGGATGTGGTGGCCAAATATCTGCGTGACCAGAAGAGTGTCAAGATCAAGAAACTCAATACACCTAAGCTGGTTGGTGTTAAGGACAATCCTGGGTTGGCTGATTATCCCTACTGATTGTCATAGGGTGCGGCTTTGCCGCGCTCTGTTTTTGATTAGTCCGCAAATGAACGCAAATAGGTGCCGCTAATTTAATGAGTGTCTGGGCTTGGTTTGAACCCGCGCTTCAATATACCCAGTGATTATTCAGCGACAATTCACGGCTTGAACTGTCTGCTCCATACCGATCCGTCACTCAACAACCGTTAGCGTTTATTCGCGCTCGTTTGCGGACTTGATTCTTAAAACTCCGCTGTCCTATATTGTCATCAGCGGCTATTCCAAGCTCGATCGGTGGAGCTCAGCAAAACTCCACTTCTGAATAGCTGCCGAGATAGCCCATTCGGTTGAACCTCAGGCAGCGCTGTCGACGCCAGCTCGTGATAATGTGCTGTTCCGCCTTGCGGTGGGTGTCGTCGAGAAGTATCAGGCAGGTTGTCGAGAGCTGCTTGCCCATGATCGGCAACAGGCCATAGCGTCCACCGGGTATCGAGCCAGGTGGTCCGTCACAGACGACCAGTTCGAAGGGGTGTTTGAGATCGAGAGCCGGGGGAGTGTACCAGCGAAAATCACCATAGTCTATCAGTGGTGCATGAATCAGTTTCACGTGGTGTAAGCCGAGTCGTTTGAGGATCAGTTGCAGGTGTCTGTGCCACTCCAGATTGTGTTCGAAGACAACGAAATCCCGCTTTTCGTTCTGGGTCAGCATGGCAATCAACAGAGTGGTGGCGCCAGATCCGCACTCCAGGATAGGGCCTTTCGAATTCACTACCCGATCACCAACGTGGCGTAGATAGGAGATGCCGGCGGCGTAGCCGATATTACCCCAAGCGATAGCCAGCAAAAAGATATCGAATCGATTGATGGCAGGTCGATCTGTGGCGGCCTTTAAGCGGCTGCTGACCAGGGAGAGTAGCCAGATTTTGAGGGCTAAGCGCTGTTGTTTAAATCTAATCATATCGACAACTGATTCTACTCTGTTCAACAGGGTGTTTCCGGTCAGGATGACCCGCCGGTTACGACCATAGGATACAGCTTGGGGCTGTTTCGTGGATCGACTGCCCGATCCTACTTCAATCTGTAAACAGATCTTAACCCAGTGCTGTTACATTAGTGTTAATCGCTAACGGGATAAACTAGATGATCGAATGGGAATCTCTGGACCGGGATGAACAGATCAAACTCAGAGAGGAGTTTGGCCACCATCTTGATAC
>JAHRHW010000044.1 GCA_019100305.1 Candidatus Thiodiazotropha taylori
GTCTGGTATTGATCATCGCCGGATTGGGTGTGATCTCGTTCTTTACCTCGATAATCGTCTCCGCCTTCGGTGAGAAAATTCATGAGATACGCGCCCACCGGGTTTTTTCCGAAGTGGAGCGTAAGCAGGTCGATACCCTGGTCTGCGGTTTTGGTCGGGTTGGGCAGGTGGTGGCGGATCGGCTCTCCGAGGATAAGCGCTCGTTTGTGGTGGTGGATCCGCTAGAGGAGAACATCCGGCTGGCGAAACAGCGCGGTTATCTGGCGGTGATGGGCAACGGGGAGGATAACTCGCTGTTGGTGAGTATGGGGATAGATACCCGTATCAAGCGGCTGCTCTGTTTGACCGGTGACGATGTGGTGAATGTCTACATCACTCTGATCGCGCGGCAGATGAATCCCGAAATCGAGATCATCTCTCGGGCCAACCACCGGGAGAATGTCAACAAGCTCCATCGGGCCGGGGCCAGCCATTGTGTGGCGCCCTATGAGGTATTTGGCCTGATCGCAGCCGAGTATGCGGGGCAACCGGTGGCCTTTGAAGCAGTTTACGGTCTGCTCACCCGACAGACCAGCGAGGGCATCGAAGCGGTGCGTATCAAACGTGACAGTTCCCTGGCCGGTAAGCAGATGGGTGAGATCGATTTTCTCGCCAGGAAACTGATCCCCTTCGGGATCATCAGGGATGGCTGCTGCGATCCGGAGATCGACAACAGCTGTTTCAACCTGAATGAGCGCTGTTTCTACTTCAATCCAGGAGAGCGATTCACTCTGCAGGCTAACGACCTGCTGGTGCTGATCGGTCATGAGTACAGCGTCATCCATCTGCGTGACTGTCTGGAACGGGGGGAGCTCTAGTGGCACGGCAGGATACCTTGATCTTCGGTTGTGGCGCACTGGGACACGAGGTGGCCATGCAGCTGTCTGAGCGCGGCATCCAGGTCTATCTCTACAGTAACAACCTTGATGAGGTAGGGGGGTTGTTGGCAAAGGGACTTCAGGCTGCGGTAATCGACTATACCGATGATGAAAAACTGCTGGGAATCGGTATTGGAAAATGGGTAAAGACAATTTTCTGTCTCTTTTCCGAAGAGCCGAAAAACCTCTTCTTGACCCTCTCGGCCCGG
This sequence comes from Candidatus Thiodiazotropha taylori, assembly GCA_019100305.1. GTDB lineage: Bacteria > Pseudomonadota > Gammaproteobacteria > Chromatiales > Chromatiaceae > Thiodiazotropha. The sequence continues at coordinate 1,127 of JAHRHW010000044.1, forward strand.
GCACTGGATCCGGATCTGAAGATTATCTGTGTTGCGGAATCGATTGAATCCAGTGAGCGGCTGCTGGCCGCTGGAGCGACCAAAGTCATCGATCCCTATGAGATCAGCGGGCAGCGGGTGCATGAGATGATTGCCCGCCCCTATCTGGTGGAGATGCTTGAAAACACGGTTTTCGGCAAGCACATCGATATTGCCGAAATAGAGATCCCGGATTCATCGGTGTTGGCCGGTATGGCGTTGAGTGATTTCGAGCTGAACAAAAAATATGACCTGATCGTGCTTGGGGTGGTGGATCTTGAGTTGAGCAACCAGCTGATCTTTACCAACAGCGGCGTCGATCACCGTCTCGATGCCGGGGATATCCTGGTGGTGATCGGCTGTAAGCAGGAGATCGAGCGGCTCAGGCAGGGAGTCTCAGCAGCCGGGGAACCCTGAAGGGGTAAAAACCATCCAACGGGATTAGATACGCCAGCAGCCTGCTGATCCGGCTCGCAGGCGATTGGCCCTAAGCCGGTGCGCTCTCCAATAGATTGACCAGAGGTTTTGCAACCTGAGCCATCTGTGCCTGGGCTGCCGATTCAGGGGAGCTGGAGATCTGCTGCAACAGGGAATCGAGCATCGAACGGGCCTGTTGAGGGGTGCTGATCGGGTCGGTCTGACCGCTGCGTGTGGTCTCCATCTGGTAGAGATGGCGGGCGTTATCCACATCCAGTGTCGGCCGCTGTTCAACCGCTGCTTGTGCTTGCTCTACAGTGTTGCCTCTGGGCTGCTCGGTCTTACTGCCGGCCTGGGACTGGCCGGATTTATCCGTTGTGGTTTGAACGGTTTTGTCGCTGTTGACAGGATTTATCATGGCTTTGAACCTCTAGAGACAAAAAATTGACGCTCTATGCTGCGATTTAATAGGTTATGCACTATTCTGCGAGAAACGTGCCAACAGTGTTTTCCGAGTATAGCCAATGAGTGGTGTTGAAACCCGTCGATGGGGGATTCTGCGAATTGAAGCCCTATTTCTGCTGCTGTGGGGATTCACCACCCTGTCGGCTGCAGCCAGCCAGCCCCTTTTGGGGGAGCAACTGGAGTACACCCTCAAGTTCCGTGGTCTGATTACCGGCTACGTGGAGCTGGATATCGCCAAAGTGACTCTGAATGTGGAAGAGGAACTGGGGCAGGTGTTGAGCATGCCCGCCTACATCACCAATCTGCATCTGACCACGGCGCCCTATTCCAAAGCGGAGCTGCTCTATCCGGTTCGGCTCAGCTACCGAAGTTGGCTGGATGCCCGGGAACTGCATCCCTTGATTGCCTTCAAGACTTTGAAATTTCGCAAGCAGAGGGAAGAGTTTTTCTGGTTCGACCACGAGAAGGGTTACGCTCATCACTATCAGACCGGAGAGCAGACCGAAGAGAACTCCCCGTCACCCCCTGCCAGTCTGCAACCTGTGGCTGCCCTGAGCAATGATCGATGGTCGGCCCTGAATCAGACCAAAGCTCTGCAGATGAATGGTTCCCAGGCTCTGGACTATATGGGATTGATACACCGTCTGCGCAGTATGCCGATCGAGAGTGGCAGCCCGATTGAATTCTCCACCTTCAACGGCAAGGAGATCGAGTGGTTTCGCATCGACGTCAGTCGGGAACGCTTGACCCGCGCCGGTTGGGACAGGCCGTCGTTCAGGTTGAAACTGCGAGAGATCGATCCGGATAATGGGGAGTTGGGTGAATCGGTACACATCTGGATGAGCGATGATGATCAGCGGCTGCTGCTGCGCTTCTATGCGGAGCGCACCTTTGGCGCCATGGAGGGGATCCTCGAGACGGGCCGGCCGATCGTTCAACAACAGAAGGAGGGGCTTTCAGAAGCGACCCGGTCCTCCATGGAGACCTACCTCGATTTCTGATTCAGATGAGTCGGCTCTCAATGTCTCTCAGGCAGGGTCAGTCGTCCGATAACTTGAACTTTGCCTTCTCCCCCGTCGGCTTCTGCTCAGCTCCTTCAACAATCTTCAGATGATCGAGATTTGGGATCGCGGCAGGTTCAACCTCCTCCTGGCAATCCTCCAGAGTGCCCTGTTTGGCCGGTGTGAGGGAGAGGGAGCCGGTATCGATATTGGGTGTTGGTGCTGGGCGCTGCTCTTCCAGGTCGTGTTCCGAGGTATCAAAATCGAGCGCGGAAGTATCGATGTGCAGGGGTTCGGGCTCCTTTGTCTGATCCAGTTTTGAGTCCTCTTTGGAGAAGTCGAGATTGCTGATATCTGGGATCACCTGGGGTGTCACCTCGGGAGTGCAGTCCGATAGATCGAAACCATCTTTAGACAACGAGAAGTCCGGCGCCTCGATCTCCCGATGGGGCGGCTCCGGTGGGGGTTCCATGGGCCCATCAGCCAGGGTCAGGGTTTCAGTCGGCTGTGCCGGTTTGGCCTGCTGTGTTGGCAAGCCCTGTTCAGGACGTTCCGCTGGTGTTGGTTTGGGTTTGGGAGGCGGTTCGCCGGCGGGTACGATATCCACAAGTCCACCGGCGTCTCGAAAGGCCACCCGATATTTAATCGCCCGATCCATATCGATACCCCGTTTGATCGGGATCGGTTTACCGCTGAACAGGCGTTCAAGCCGCTCGCCCTCCAGTTTGAACATGGCGCCGACTTTTCGTTTTACCTTTTCAGGATCACTGTCTTTGATCAGTGCACCGGAAAAATAGACGTCGTAGTTCTCGATGTTCAAAGGCTGTCTCCTTGACCCGGCCAGGTACGATCTTGAACATTATAATCGTCTCCACCCTGAGTATTCTTTAGAAACGGGATTTTCAGCATCCCGCTCAGCTTTGTCGTCAACTGTGGATCCTGCAGCGAGTTGACTCCGATCTGCATCTCGATATGGCCCAGTTTCGGTGCCTCCCGGTAGGTGCCCATCAGGCGGTCCCAGATCGACAGATTGAAGCCGAAGTTGCTGTTGGTCTCCCTGGGAATCACCGAATGGTGTACCCGGTGCATATCGGGTGTCACCACCAGCCAGCGCAACAGCCGGTCGAGGGGCTTTGGCAGGGAGACGTTGCCATGGTTGAACATCGCCATGCCATTGAGTATTACCTCAAAGATCAAGACCGCGATAACCGGTGGGCCCAGCGCGGCAATGGTGGCGATTTTGATCAGCATGGAGAGCAGAATCTCGATCGGATGGAAGCGGGCGCCGGTGGTCAGGTCGTAGTCCGGATCGGCATGATGCACCCGATGCAGCCGCCAGAGTGCGGGCACCGCGTGAACCATCACATGCTGCAGATAGATAACCATGTCCATTAGCGTCACGGCGATGATCACGCTGAGCCAGAAGGGTAGTTGTATCTCATTGAGCAGCCCCCAGCCATTCGCTTCGGCGAACGCAGCAAATCCCACTGCGGCTGCGGGAAACAGCAATCGTAGCAGCAGAGTATTGAGCAGGGTAATGCCCAGGTTGGCAAGCCAGCGCTGACCTCTGGTGAAGCGTTGCTGGCGACAGGGTTGTACCGCTTCCCAGCCCGCCATCACGGCGAAAATAGAGAAAAATGCCGCCAGGCGGATGGTCAGTTCATAGTCGAGAATAATATCGGTCATGAAGGATCTGAATCTCCCGGGCCTCGAGTCACATTATGGATTAGTGTTAACAGGCCCTAAACCAGAAACCGGTTGCTGGATGAGATCATGTCATACCTTCAGTTTAGACAACAGGGCCTGAGCGGAGGCCGACACAACAGTTTCTAAATCAGGCATTGCCTTTGTTACGCATACCTATGCCCTGTTGAGCGGCAAAATCGAGCATCCGCTGGATCGGTATCACCGCCTGTTCACGTATCCCCGCATCGATCTCAATCTGATTGGCACCAGACTCAAGAACCTGATTGAGATTCTGTAGTGCATTCATCCCCATCCAGGGGCAGTGGGCGCAGCTGACACAGGTCGCCCCTTCGCCGGCGGTCGGCGCTTCGATCAGGGTCTTCTCCGGGGCCATCTGCTGCATCTTGTAGAAGATGCCCCCATCGGTTGCGACGATGAACTCCTTGTTGTCCATATCGGCAACCGCTTTGATCAGGGCGGTGGTGGAGCCGATGACATCGGCCTGCTGGATGACATTTTCCGGTGATTCCGGGTGGACCAGCACAGCCGCATCCGGATGGAGACGGCGAATTCTTTCAAGTGCCACGGCTTTGAACTCCTCATGGACCACACAGGAGCCTGGCCACATCAGCATATCCGCACCGGTGACACGCTGTACATAGCTGCCCAGGTGGCGGTCCGGTCCCCACAGAATCTTCTCACCTTTGGCGGCGAGATGTTCGACGATGGGCAGAGCGATACCGGAGGTGACTACCCAGTCGGAGCGGGCTTTTACCTCGGCACTGGTGTTGGCGTAGACCACCACCGTATGGTCAGGGTGTGCATCACAGAAATCACTGAACAGATCGGCCGGGCAGCCCTCGTCAAGTGAGCAGGTGGCATTCAGGTCGGGCATGATGACCCGCTTCTCCGGATTGAGAATTTTCGAGGTTTCTCCCATGAAACGAACCCCGCAAACCACCAGGGTCTCTGCCTCCTGCTGAGTGCCGAATCTGGCCATCTCCAGAGAGTCCGCGACGCAACCGCCGGTCTCTTCCGCCAGGGCCTGCAGCTCCGGATCGGTATAGTAGTGGGCTACAACCACCGCCTTCTGCTGCTTTAACCTGTCGCGGATCTGCTCTTTCAGCTGCTGCTTCTCCTGCTCCGAAAGCGTCGGCCATTGGGGGTGTTCAGGGACTTTAATCTCGGGCAGTTTCAAAGATTCGATGTTCATGAAGGTCTCGTTGACTATTTGATGATCTCAACCTGTCTCGGGTTGAGGACCTGGTAGGTTTTTGCAGGACGATGATTGCCGTGCCTGGCTGTCTCGCCGGTCTCGCGAATGATGTTACGGGCCAGGATCGCCTTGCGGAAATTTCGTTTATCCAACGCTTCGTTGAGCAGGACTTCATAGACCGATTGCAACTGGCTCAGGGTAAAGGTCTCGGGCAGCATCTGAAAGGCGATGGTGCTGTAGCCCAGTTTGGCGATCAGCCTTTGTCTGGCCAGGCTGATGATTTGAGCGTGGTCGAAGGCCAGCTCCGGCAGCTCTGTGATCGGGTACCAGGCCGCTTCTGCGGCGTCGCTGGAAGCGCTGGGGCAGAGTTGGTCCGATGGGCTCAAGGCAAAATAGGTGACACTGATCACCCGTTCCCTTGGATCTCTTTGCGGTGCGCCGAAGGTGCCGAGCTGTTCAAGATAGATGCCTTCGATCCCGGTCTCCTCCTGCAGCTCTCTCTTGGCGCAGGCTTCCAGATCTTCCGAGATGTCGAGAAAGCCTCCCGGTAGTGCCCACATGCCCTGAAAAGGGGGATTTCTACGCTCGATGAGGAGCACCGACAGGGTATCCATCTGGATGGTGAACAGCACCACATCGGTGGTCACAGCGGGGTGAGGATAGGCATAAATGTAACGCTGTGGATTCATCTGGGTGGTGGTTGGTCAGTGGATGGGAAGAGGGCAGAAGCCCGCCAGTTAAACAGGTTGATAAACTCAATGTGGCATCTGATTAAGGCCATATTACACTGGTTAGTGTAGCAAGTACACCATCCAGAGCGATCTATTCCTTAGCTAATTGGGAGGTTAAAGATCGAAGTCTCGATGCCGCTAAGGTTGTAAGGAAGTAATACCACTTATCCCTGATCCAAATATAACTATGCAAACGGCCAGACAAGCGAAAGAGCAGGTGCTAAAACTGCAGCACCTACCACCACTTTCTACAACCGCAACCCGACTGCTTGGGCTGTTAAGTGAAGAGGATCTGGCACTCAACCAACTGGCTGAAGCGATCGATCAGGATCCTGGATTGAGTGCACGGATTCTCGGATTGGCCAACTCCGCCTACTTTGGCCAGCAGAATCCCGTACTCAGGGTTGAGGATGCAATCATTCGCGTATTGGGGCTGAATATGGTGAAAAGCCTGGCTTTCAGTATTGCAGTCAGCGGTGCTTTCGATATTTCTAATTGCCATCAGTTCGATATCAAGCAGTATTGGCTTGAATCCCTATCCACTGCGATTCTGGCCAGGCATCTCAGCGTACGCAGTACCACTGCAGAGCCACCGGATCCGGATGCGGTCTATCTGGCGGGATTGTTGATGAAGATCGGTGTCCTGGTTCTGGTGCATCTGTTTCCAGAGGATTATGACAAGGTGCTTGTGCAGAAACGCCAACAGGCAGGCGATGTGGATATTCTGACGCTGGAATCAGAGGCGCTCGGTATCAATCACCGGCAGGCCGGGGCCTGGCTTGCGGATCGATGGCATCTGCCGGAGCTGGTGGTATCCGCGATTGCGCAATCCAATGAGTCTGGCGATTCCCAGCATATCAAAGAGGTAACTCTGGTCGGCGCTGTCTCCTGCTGGCTCTCCGAGACTGAACAGGAGCAACAACCGGTTATGGATTGCACTTCAGAGCTTACCGACTGTTGTGGTTTATCGGCTGAGACCATTGCGGTGGTGAAGAGCGGTTTTATCGATGAAGAAGAGGAGATCAAGGTCATTGCCAATATGTTGGCGAGTTGACAGGAGTGTCCCATGGATCTTTCGTTTAACCAGACATCGATGGACTTACGAGAACGCTTTTTTAATCTACTCGACTCCTTGTCCGCCCTTCGGGCGCTCTCTCAAATCAATCTTGAGCGGGTCACCGAAGCGGAATTGTTAGCCGATGCGTTGGATGAACTGGTTCGCTATCAGAATATCGATCACTGCTCTGTGTTTCGTATGGAAGCGGGCGTATTACGATGTGTATCTGGCCGCAGCATGGCTGAGTCCCATGCGGAGATCATCGGTTCGCCGAACTCAAGAACCGCCGCGGATAGTATGACATTCAAGCCGGGGGAAGGTATCGTCGGTATTGCCTACGCCTCCGGGCAGCTGCAGTACTGCCGGGATTGCAGTCAGAGCAGTGAATACAAACCTCACGACTCGACTGTCTCCGACATGCCCGGTTCGTTGATCAGTGCGCCGATTAAAATGGGCGATAAGGTACTCGGTGTACTCAATGCCTCTCACCCGATGGCGGAGTATTTCGAGCCCTGGCAACAACATACCTTGAGCCTTTTCAGCAGTTGCCTGGGACAGATTCTCTACAACCATCAGATGCTTCATGAATTGGAAGTTCTGATCGATCAAAGAACCGAGGAGCTGGGTAAATCCCTGGAAGAGGCCAATCGTCTGCGCAAACGCTATGAACAGCTCTCGATGGTGGATGAGTTGACCGGCTTGCACAATCGCCGTTTCTTCTTCAATGAGGCGGAGGCACATATCTCCCGTGTAATCCGCTCAAAACAGCCTTGCAGTCTGATGCTGGTCGATGTCGACCATTTCAAACGGGTCAACGATCAATGGGGCCATCTGGCGGGAGATCAGGTGCTGGCCGCGATATCCAGGATACTGATGGACGAAGCTCGGGGTGGTGATCTGATAGCTCGGGTCGGTGGGGAAGAGTTTGTGATCCTGTTACCTGAAGCCGGAATCGATGGTGCTGATTTGATGGCGCAACGGATCCAGGAACGGTTGACCAATCTCAACATGGGCGGCAGCCATCCCGGTATCAAACTGACGGTCAGTATCGGCATGACTGAATTGGCTAAACAAACCGAACAGAAACTGACCCCGAGTCAGCTGGTCGATCAACTCTACTCACAGGCCGATCAGGCGATGTACGAGTGTAAGCGGGATGGCCGCAACCGGCGTACCCGCTTCAAAGGACCGGATGTCGATTGATCTTTTACTGATTCAATCTTTGGCCGCGAATGCACGCCAACGACCACTAATATTCGCAAATAAACCTACCAAGGGCGAATGGCGCTTAGTTAAGCACTAGAACTCATGGCATCTCGTTTTTATCGGATGATTTTGGTGGGGTCCTGCCCCACCAAATTACACTGATGTAACTACCATTCGTACCAGAGCCTGCAAGCGTGGATTGGCGTGCATTTACAGTTAATCCCCTAACTGCGTTACGCCGCACCACTATTGCTGTTGAATGGCACTGGAGAGAGAGCCGAATATGATCCCTTCACTGGTGTCGTAGTGGCTCTCGGTCGGGCCCAGGAAGAGTATCCAGGTTGCACCCTTATCGGTTCCACCGTTGTCATCAAAGGGTGCACCGACCGCCAGATCCTGATGGTCATCCTGATTCAGGTCACCGATGCCCGCCAATGAGCTGCCAAACTGGTCGTTGTCATTCAGGCTGCCGTCAAAATCCCCTTCTGTATCGGATATCTTGGAAGCGGAGATGATCTCACCATCGCCCTGCATGAACAGAACCCAGCTGGCTCCCCGATTGCTGCCACCGTCGTCACTTCCAGGCGCACCGACCATCAGGTCATCGTTGCCGTCGTTGTTGAGGTCGCCCAGATTGGCCAGGGCACTGCCAAAGCGGTCTCCATCACTGAGCTGATCCTCCAGCCCGCCCCGGTTATGTGAAATTCGTTTCAGGCCATCCACCGTACCGTCGCTGTTCAGGAACAGCACCCACACCGCACCGCGATCTGGCCCCCCATCGTCATCGCCGCTGGTGCCAACCGCAATATCGACGACCCCGTCATTGTCCAGATCGCCGACGGCGCTTACCGAGCTGCCGAAGCGGTCTCCATCATTCGGTTTACGTTCCAGATCGCCTTTCTCTGAGGAGATTTTCTGCCGTGCACTGACAGTGCCGTCACTGTTCATGAAGAGAATCCAGACCGCTCCCCGGTCGCTCCCTCCGTCATCATCGTTGGGCATGCCAACCGCCAGGTCGGTGATGCCGTCCCGGTTGAGGTCGCCGATGTTCGCCACCGCATGACCGAACTGGTCATCCGCATCGAGGTTTTCGTTCAGTCCCCCGGACTCTTCAGAGATCTTCTGATACGAGTCAACCGTCCCGTCGTCCTTGAGAAACAGGATCCAGAGCGCCCCATGGTCGGTGCCACCGTCATCGTCCATCGGTGCACTGACTACAATATCCCTGAAGCCATCACCATTCAGGTCATCCAGTGGGGCGAGGGCGCTGCCGAACAGATCTCCGTCATCCAGGTCACCATCGAACGATCCCTTGCTGTCTGAGATTTTCTGCTGGGTGTCGACCTGACCATCCTGATCCAGGAAGAGTACCCAGACGGCACCACGGTTCTCTCCGTTATCATCGTCGTAAGGGGAGCCGACTGCCAGGTCGATGACACCGTCTCCCTCGAGGTCGCCAATATTGGCCAGAGCTGCACCGAACCGGTCTCCGTCATCCAGGTCTCCGGAGAACTGTCCGCGGCTGTCTGAGATCTTCTGATCCTCATCGACCTCCTTCGTGTAGGTCTCCTCGCAACCACTGATGAGCAGACTTAAGAGAATGCTCAATCCAAACAGTGCAGGCAGTTGATTGGGTTTCATATCGATCACGACCTTCTCAGTTCCACTCTGATGCTGAACCATAGACTCTATTATGGCCTGACTGGTTCGTATTCAAAGTCCCTATCTGTGTTTTTGTTCACGATTGATTCAAATGAACGGAGCAAACACTTTGCAAGCACTACAGGAGTGAAACAAAGGCGCCTTGGTTATACCCATGCTTCAACCCGATCTTGGATGGCCGGATTGATTCGGTCTCAATCGTTTTCAGATATTACTCCTCTGATCACATGAGGATGCCGTGCAAGGCACCCTCAATGCGCTTGGCGGGGAGGCTGTCAGCTGCTGACCACCGGAGACTCCTCAGCGCTCTCCGTTGCCGCGGGCGCTGTAGCGGCAGGTTCCGCTGCAAGCAGTTTCTCGCTGCCTGAAGGATTGGTGAATTGATCGTTCAGGGTCTGGATGTAGGTGTCGGTGGATTGCACTACATCGGTCAGCTGTTTACGCGATTTACGCCCCCAGCCGGCCGGTTTTTTACTGAAGATTGAGCGCCAGGGCTTGGTGCTGCGAATGAACGAGCCTACCGGATTGCTCTTCACGCCCATCTCTTTGGCCCTTTTCCGAAGACCTTTCAACAGAGTGCGTGCGGCCAGTCCCCTCACGGTAAAATGAATTGCAGTCAGCAGGACGACAACAAGCAGCAGCACGATCCAGGGTATCAGGCTGTTGGCGTCGGCCGCCAGCCAGGGGGGCTGAAAACTGAAACCCAGCCAATAGCCTGCATTGATCGAATAGATCAGCAGTGCAAGCAGTGTGACACCCATCAGGACAGCGTCCCCGATCAGGACCCGTTTGCGCCATTTTTCCAAGGTGTTGGATACCAGCGGCACACAGCGCTCTTCAATATCACGGGCGGTCTTTTCCAGGGCACCGACAATACGATAGGCCCGCTCGATCTCCACCTCCTCCATACGGCTGTGAATTTCGCTCAAGTCGAGATCCCGTTTGGTTTCATAGCGCTGACGCAGGGCTTCATCCTCAATCGGTACTGCGGCATCAGGATTGTAGATGGCATAGAAGCGTCCAGCGGTAAGCCCTCTCTCCCCCAGGGCCCTCTGCCAGGCGGCAATCACATCTTCCGGGTTGTTCTCCCGGGCGGTAGTGTCGATCTGATTGAGGATGTAGAGGAATTTGCCGGTATCGTTACGATGGATGGTGCGTTCGATGAGGTGGCTCAGGGTATCCTGCATCGCCCCGGGTTCCGGGTGGCGGGCGTCGAAGAAGACCAGCACCAGATCGGACAGATCGATGATATGGTCGGTAATACGCAGGGTGGAAGTGCGTTGGGCATCGGCATCGAATCCGGGGGAGTCGATCAGAATTTTGCCGCGCAACTTCTGGCTTGGGCAGGTCTTCAACTGCAGATAGGCGTCGATTCTGTCGCCTTCCCCTTTGGCGACCTTTTCGATCTCATCCGACATCTGGTAGAACGGGAATCTTGGATCTGAGTCGAGTGCCACACCTGGCAGGGCGTGGGCAGTAGCCTCTTTGCTATAGCAGATGACGGTGAATTTATCGTCGACCGCCTGGTTGCCTGAGCGCTGAATCTTGTCACCGATATAGTGGTTGATGAAGGTCGATTTACCTGCTGAGAAGGTGCCTAGGATTGAGATCAGCGGCCACCAGGGGATTTGGGTGGCAAACGAACTGTCACCCTCCAGCAGTCCCATGCGGAAGGCTACCGAGTCGAGAACACGAAAGCTTTGAACGGTGCTGAGGAGTATGGGATTTTCCTGTTCCAGGTGGGTTTCAAGGTGTTGAAGGCGTGCCTCTATGACCTGTCCTGCTGGATGCATATCGATTTTGCTCCTCTAAAATGAGTAATTTGTTGTTCGTGTTATCAGGCTCTTATCTGCCGTAGGCTTTGATTCCGTTTCACGGCGGTGCCTGTCTAAATAGTATCAGAATGAGTATGGCATCAAGAGTTCATATTCCTGTGAGCTATCTTAATGACTGTCTTCGGTGGATGCATGGTTTTTTTCATCCAGGCCAGGGAAACCCGTTATGGGTCAGAAGCCTGCTGCAAAAACGCTCGAACACCAGGCCAACGACCAGGCCTGTGTCGCGCCAACTCATGTGATTCATACTGGGAATCGGTCAGTTTTCTCAACAATCGGTACGCTACAAAGACCTTCAGAGATGGCTCGGAAATCCACAGATTCAACTAATCCGGTGACTGTAATTAATAATAGTGAAAGAGAGTGTAATTAAAATAGTACCATTTCTTGCAATATCAGATCTTTGAATGTCGGGATATCTTGTTGATTTAAAATGGTATATAATGAAGTTCTAATATATTTAACTATCTGATAACCAATGATATATAGGGCTTTCTTAGAAAACTCCTCGGTTGCATTAGCCCGTCCCTTTAGGGATACTGGGAAGTTCTCAAATAGGGTTAGCTTTCGTCCCTAATACAAAAAAATAAGTCAGAGAAATTATGTGGAGGTTGTAATGGCTGAATTGTTTTCGGATAGCTGGATGAGTGAGTTTGCAACGCACTGGAATGCCGAGCCGGAATTATCCGATGCGCTGTCCCAGATCGGTTTCAACAGTGTGATCGGTTATGGATTGGATGGAGATGATGCACCTAAGGGTGTTCTGACAGTCGAGAATGGCAAGGCAGTCTCTGGTGAGGCCTTCAACGGTCAGACCTTGAACTGGGACATCCGCGCTTCCGAGGATCAGTGGCGTAAATGGATGGCCAAGCCTCCTGGCATGATGGGCCTTGGCATGGCCTTCACCTCCCGCAAAATGAAATTCGTTGTCGGTGACTATTCATCAATGATCAAAGATCCAAGAATGGCCGGACCTTTCATCAAGAGCTTCTCTGTGATGGGGCGGGTCTGAGCAATCCTCATCCGGTGATCATTTCTCCTTAAATACGTGTCAATACACTAGGTAGTAGCAAAATATGGGTTCACAATTCAGAGCAATGTTAATCACAGCGGGTTTGGCTGCTTCCTTGGCTGCCGGGAGTGTCCATGCCCAGCCGAATATGGCTGACAGTGCTTATTTTGTCGTGCAGCAGACACAAGGCGTACCCCATGTCTCTCTGGGGGGAACCGTGGTTCCCTACAAAGAGGTTACCCTGTCAGCCCAGTTGCCGGGGCGGGTAAACTACCTGGCCGGTATTGAAGGGGATACCTTTAAGGAGTCTGATCGCCTGGTTGAGCTGGATGACAGTGAATTGATGGCCAAACGCCAGGCGGCAATGGCCCAGCTGGCCAATGCGGATGCCCAACTGCGTAATGCCGGTGTGCAGTACAACCGGGAGCTCTGGTCGCCGAAATCGAAATCGGCAATGGGTGGCATGGGGATGCCCAATCTGTTCGATCAGATGTTCACCCGGCCGATGGAGGATGCCTTTGGCGATCGGGATCAGGGGGCTGAAAGGTCTGCCGATATCTACTCCTCACGAACCAATATTCAGCAGGCGCAAAATACGATCTACCGTGTCCAGGCGGAAATTCGGGCCATCGATGCCAAGCTGCGGGATGCCAAGAGTCTTGCCCCATTTCAAGGGGTAATCATGAAAAAATTCGTTGAGGTGGGCGATACCGTACAACCCGGCCAACCCCTCTTGAAGTATGCGGATGTGGAGTACCTGCAGATCGTGGTGGATGTACCGGGCCGCTTACGCCCCGGTCTGAATGAGGGGATGATGCTGAGGGCTGAGCTCGATGTCGGCGACCGGGAGGTTCCGGTGCGGGTGGCACAGATCTTCCCCATGGCAGATGCCCAGCGACACACGGTGACGATCAAGTTCGATCTGCCTCAGGGTGTTTCGGCACCTGGTATGTACGCTAAGGTGCTGGTGCCCGATTTCAATGCGCCTGCCAGATCCAATCCAATTATTCCCAACAGCGCGATTCGCTACAACGGCAGTCTCCCGGGGGTCTATGTTGAGGGAGAGGATGGCAAACCCACGCTGCGCCTGATTCGCGTCGGTGAGAAGCTACCGGGTGGTGGTTTTACCACGGTACTCTCAGGTTTGCAGGCTGGGGAGCGGATATTGCGCAATCCTCCGGTGGATATCAGCACAGGCTGGTCAACACCGCAGCAATAAAAACGAATTCCGGAAGTGCCGACAGGTTGTGGTCAATTCAATCTGGTGCTTCCTTATCCATCTTATATCTTTAGGGTAGGGCCTGACGGCCCAACACTACAGTTTCGGGATCAAATATGAGCCAGAACGACGACAAACTCGATCAGCTCCATTCAATGGACCCTAATTATGAGGCTCATTTGGGGATAGCCGGCAGGACTGCAAGGTTCTTCATTCAGTCCCCACTCTCGCCGCTGTTCTTTTTGGCCATGATGCTGATGGGGCTGTTGGGTCTGATCATTACACCGCGTCAGGAAGATCCTCAGATCTCAGTGCCGATGGTGGATATCTTCGTCCAGTATCCCGGTGCTGCGGCGGATCAGGTGTCGGCGCTGGCAATCGAGCCGCTTGAGCGGATCATGTCCGAGATACCCGATATCAAACATGTCTACTCCGCCTCTCAACGGGGTGGTGGCGTGGTGACGCTTGAGTTCGAAGTGGGTGAGGAGATGGGACCCTCCCTGGTCAAGGTCAACGACAAGATCGACTCCAATATGGATCTGATACCACCCGGAGTAATGCCTCCGCTGGTCAAGGCGAAAGGTATCGATGATGTCCCTGTGGTCACCCTGACGCTCTGGTCGAAGGATCTGGATCGGGACGGTATGCCCGATGTGGACGATGGTCAGTTACGGATGTTGGGGCACGATGTTCTACAGACGCTTAAAGAACTGCCCGATACCGGTAACGGCTTTGTGGTTGGTGGGCGTCGGGAGCAGGTGACCATCGAGGTATTTCCTGAAAGGCTGGCCGGATACGGCATCAGTCTGGATCAAGTGGCCAATACCATCCGTACCGCCAATGCTGAACAGATGGCTGGTGGGGTCGAGGCTGGCAGCACCCACTTTTCCGTGGTGACCGGTTCTTTTCTCAAACATGCGGAAGATATCAATCGTCTGGTGGTGGGCACGCACAACGATGTCCCGGTCTACGTGCACGATATCGCCCGGGTCAAACAGGGTCCGGAGGATGCCAAGCAACTGGTGGGATTCTACACCGGTGCCGCCAGCAACCTGGATATCAAAGCGGACGGGGTGCCGGCGATCACCCTGGCGATCGCTAAGAAAGCGGGCTCTAACGGCGTTACCGTGGCCAATTCCATCAAGGAGCGGGTCGAGCATATCAAGGGCTCCCTGATCCCTGAGAATGTGGAAGTCAGCGTCACCCGAAACTATGGTAAGACCGCCGACGACAAGGTCAGTGAATTGATTTTCAAACTGTTTGTGGCCACCGGTTTCGTATTTCTGCTGGTTTTGGCGGCGTTCCGCGCCTTCAGACCGGCAATCGTCGTGGTACTGGTCATTCCGGTGGTGCTGCTGATGACCATCTTCAGTGCCTGGGTGATGGGCTATACCATCGACCGGGTGAGTCTGTTTGCCCTGATATTCTCCATCGGCATACTGGTGGATGATGCGATCGTGGTGGTGGAAAATATCTACCGGCGCTGGCTGGAGGAGAACTCCACGGATATCGTCACGGCGGTGGATGCGGTACGTGAAGTGGGTAATCCCACCATCCTGGCGACCTTTACGGTTATCGCAGCACTGCTGCCGATGGGATTCGTCTCTGGCATGATGGGGCCCTACATGGAGCCGATCCCGGCGTTGGGTTCGGTGGCGATGCTGATCTCCCTGTTCGCTGCATTTGTCTTTACTCCTTATTTGACTGTCTCCCACTGGTTGAGGCCCTCCATGCGCTACCTCGAAGTGGCTGGAGAACGTGAGCATAAGGAGGCTGAATGGCTGGAGGGGCTGTTCAAGCGCATTCTGCTGCCGATGATCGAGAGCCCGCGTAAGGCGAAGCTGTTCAAACTGGTGATGTGGGGAACCTTCCTGATCACCTGCTCGTTTTTCTATTTCAAGTGGGTGGCGGTGAAGATGCTGCCGCTGGATAACAAGCCTGAGTTTGCGGTGGTTGTTGATATGCCGGAAGGCACTGCACTGCCGGTCACCGCCAATCTGGCCCATCAGATGGCCGAGAAGATCCGGGTGATGCCTGAGGTCAC
>JAHRHW010000386.1 GCA_019100305.1 Candidatus Thiodiazotropha taylori
GTTCATTGAATTCGATAATCAGGTCGGCGATGGATCGTCCCACTAGGATGACTCCGGCGTGCTCACCCTTATACAGCAGAGGCGTGGCCACGTACTGGCTGCAACGGATGTTGCATTGCAGCATGGTCAGAGGCGTCTCCAGCCGGTTAACCGAGTTGACCAGTTCAGTGAAGGGGGCGCCGAGGCTGCCGGTCTGCCAATTAAACTCTAAACGGTTTTCTTTACTGTAGAACGCAGCCTCTTCAAGTCCCCACTCCATCTCCAGAGTGACCGCGCTGTGCAGAAAGAAGGTCTGCAGTTTTTCACTCAGTGGAACGGTTGTGTCCTGGCTGGCGGCTTCTGCCAGGGAGGGAATCATCAGTGCAATCTGCTCCAGACGATAGAAGCTGGAATCCAGTAACGACTTTACCTGCCTGTTCTGCTGTTCATGAATCTGCTGTTGATAGGTCTCGAACAACTTCAGCTGCTGCAGATAACCCATGCCTGCCAGGCCGGCATTCATGATCAGCACCACCAGACTGAACAGCAGCATGACTTTCCACTTCAGACTGAGGAAGTAGGGCTGTTTCTCTTCCTTGTGTTCTTCAATTAGGCCATTCAGGTTCTGTTGCGGCATCGACTTGCTCAAAAACTGTAGGAGACGAGCAATGAGAAGAGGTTCCAGTTGCGTGAGCGCATTTGAGGTGGTGGATTTTCCAGGTTGGAGAGAAAAATCGTGCCATCCACCTGACTGAATTCGCCTCGTACGATCAATCCTTCCGTTACCTCCCAGAGCAGCCCCAGAGTGGAGACCCTGCTATAGAAATTGTGCGCTTCCAGCCCCAGGCGCTGGGCGGTCTTTTCACCCCGTTTATCCTGCTTGTCGTAGTGGCTCTCCTCATAGCGGGCAAAAAGTTCCAGATCGTCCCGCAAACGATAGGTGCCTTGCAGGTAGTAGCCGTCCAGGGTGGTGTCGCCGGCATCCATCAATCCGCCAAAGCCGGAGTAGTTCAATGGCTCCTGCATATACTCTAAGGTCAGGCTCCAGTGACCGCTGTTGTATTGTGCTGAAAGAACCCGGTAATCGATCTCTACCTCACCGTCCGGCAACAGGCTGGTTTCCGCATCGAGGGTTAACTGGGCACTGCTGTAGGCAAGATTGAAGCGCCCGCCATCCCACTCGTAGAGCAGACGGCCACCCAGGGTCAGCCCATCCTGTTCCATTTCAGGATCGAGCAGGGGATTGAGATAGGACTTTTCCACATTTTCATCGATTGGGGTTTTTCCTCCGATCAAGCGGATGGAAAAACGGTGCTCATCGACCTGCAAGTCGCCAAACAGTTGAGCGCCGTCATTCGACAGCACCATGTTTCTCACCCGGTCCCAGTAGATTGCTTGTGGCATGAAGATACCAGGGCGGGTTGCCGCCACATCCCGGGTGTCGTTGTAGAGGCCGAAAGGGTTCTTGTAACGTCCTACGACGATGCCGACGCGATTGGCATCCGCCACATAGATGGTGGAGTCGAGCTGGGCATAATCGAGGTCCAGAGAGCCGTCGTACATCTCTCCTGCGCGACGGGAGAGGAGTTGGATCGATGCCATGGTGCTCGGTGTAAACCGATATGAGCTGTTGATCCCAAGCTCCCTGAAATCCCAACTGCCATCCTGGCTGTCACCGAAAAAGCTGTTCTCTGTCGTCTTAACGTAAGCCTGGGTCAGGAAGCCATGCACCTGCAGTGCCCCGTCCAACTGGTCGAGTTGAGAGGCCGATAATCCGTTTGCTGATAACAGCAGCAGTGCCAGCAGCCTGATGGCCCAGCACTTATTCAACGGAGAGCTTCCGTACACGCTCATTGATATTGTCCTCGGATAGATAGCCGATAGCGCCAGGTGTGTTTCCAATCTGTTCTAGCATCTCTGCTTCAGTATTGACCTTTATGGGGGCTTGCCCCATGCCGGAGAAGATCTGCCGATTCCAGGCTCGACGTAGCTGGTGGGGGAAAACCCCAAGTACATGTTTACTGAAGTCGGCGTGTTGTGAAGTTTTATCCCCCATAACGAAGACCCGTATCGGCTTGCCATTCGGCCACTGGGTCATACGCATACTAAAAATGGAACGCAGGGTATTGCGGGAAAGACTCTCGTAATCGATGTCCCGATTGATCACCAGGTCGACGGAATTTGCTGAACTCGATAGGCAGAGCAGCAAACCGACTGCAAATGCGCGGTAGTTGGTTGTCATTTATTTAGGGCAGTTCCTTGCATATGCCATTCCGTGTCGGCATTCCCCTTCTGTAACTTTAGTCCATAATTAGTTTATGGTTTTTTAAACAGCTAATGAAACTGTTGCGCCATTGTGGGTTCCAGCAAGCGCAGTTCCAAACTATCCCTCAGACGTTCAAACTGTGCGTCGATCCCCCATACCTTAAGTTGTATTGGCTGACAGCTCCGCGTCTATTGTAGGCAAGGTTTTGACTGCTGCCAGTTTTCTGCCACATTTCGCCACGCGATCGCCCCAGTTCGGCTCCATGCTGGCCATCTCTCTGGCGTGTAATTACTCCCGGAAAACAAAGAATTCCGGCGCCGGTACGGAGTGCCAATAAACACCATGGATGGTGCGCTGGTTCAACAACCAGGAGTTAGCAAAATGAAAAAACATCTTATCATCGTATCCCTTGCCGGTCTGCTGTTGCAGACGCCTGTGTTTGCCCAGGAGGAGGTTGAAACGGCACCGAAAGAGGGCTTCTACGGTTCGCTGCTCGGTATGCTGGCCGGTGGCCTGCTGGCGGGCCCACCGGGAGCGGTTCTCGGTTTTACCAGCGGTGCGGTAATCGGTGATCTGCATGCCGAGAATCAGAACTTGGAGTTGGCCGCACAAGCCCGTCCTGAATCCCTCTCTGAATCAGATTTCCTCCTCGCTCAGGCCCATTCCCATCAGCAACAGTTCCAGCAGCAACAGCAGGATAGCTCGTTACTTGCACTGCAGGAGGGATTCAGCTTCTGTCTCGGGTTCCGTACCGGCAGCAGTCAGATTGAACCGAAGATGGTCGAGCAGCTGAACTCCCTGGCAGAGATGCTCAAAGCCTTTCCCCAGTTTCAACTGCTGGTTGAAGCCGGCGCCGACCAGCGAGGTACAGAGGCGTTCAATCATCAGCTGAGCCGCGAGCGAGCCGAGGCCGTGGCTGGCATGCTGATCGATGCGGGTCTCTCATCCGAACGCATCAAGCTGCGCTATCAGGGGGAGTCGGCCGCTATCTATCCGTTGACCGATGTGGAAGGACTCGCCTTTGACCGTATGGTGCAACTCACCCTGTTGCATGGAGATGCCTCATGAAAGTCAGGCTTCAACCAATCAGCGAAGCCTTTGTCTACGGCTCGCCGGAACAGATTCTGAGCTTCAGCTATCGCCGGGTTGCAGCGGCTCCCCGGCGGGCCGTGAAGGGGAGAAAAGTGCAAATGGGAGGCCGCAATGGGTGTAAGCACAGAAACTGATCTTAAAACTCCACTCAAGGCCCAATTCAGCCGCGCCTTTATCATCGATATGCTGTTTACCCTGCTGGCAGCGGTGATGACCGGGCTGTCCGGTGGTGTGCTACTGATCCTGATGGTGTTCGGCTGGAGTAGTGCACAGGCGGATCCGGCCGGTGAAAGCGTTGCCGGGTTACAACTGGTGAGCCTGGGTGGTCGTCAAATCGAGATGGCGCCACTGCTCAATACCCGAGTCGAGATCGATGTTGCTGGCATGCTCGCCTGGGTGAAAGTGGAGCAGGTGTTTACCAACCCCAGTCAGCACTGGATGGAGGGTAACTACCAGTTTCCCCTGGCCGAAGGGAGTGCCGTGGAGCGGATGAGGATGGAGATCGGTGAACGGCGCATCGAAGGGGTGATCGAGGAGAAGGCAGCCGCCAAACGGATCTTCAAGCAGGCCAGAGAGGCTGGCAAAAAGGCCAGTCTGCTGTCTCAGCAGAGGCCGAATATCTTCAGCCTCTCGGCAACCAACATTGCACCGGGTGAGCAGGTCAGGGTAACGATCGAATTCCAACAAACCGTGCACTACTCTGGAGAGGAGTTTGAGCTGCGTTTCCCCATGGTGGTTGC
>JAHRHW010000387.1 GCA_019100305.1 Candidatus Thiodiazotropha taylori
TGATCGTCATCGTGCTTATGATCGTCATCATGTTTATGATCGTCATCGTGTCCATGATCATGCCCATCATGCTTGGCCAGGGGAGACTCAACCTCGATTGACACAGGATTGCATTGGGCGTCAGAAGAGAGGGTGAATATCTGGTTGGGCTGTTTCAGGCTCTCCATCGCGGCTTTCACTGCATTGACCTGCATCTCGGATTTTGGCTGATGCTCAAAACCGACAATATTCATAGCAGGAGACTTAAACTCGATTTCAAGGCTGGTACCGTCCAGAGCAATCAACATCTGTGCCTCGCCATGCACATGGGCATCATGCTGTTCGTGGTCTGAATCAGCTGCCTGGAGCTGGTTAGTGGCAGCTAACAGTGGGATTGAAAGAAGGATGAGCCTCTGATTGGTCTTGGTCATGGCGATACGATCTCCAGATGAAACGGTTTCAAATGTTATAACATAACATTATCAAAAAGTAATGAGACGAGCACACTATTCAGAGATTGTCTTACAGACACCGGTGAAATTGGAAGTCTGTTTCGGGTAATGGTCGGTGATTCCTGCAGATTGAGACAAATCCTGCTGACAAAGTCAGATCACGGGCTTTCTCACGCTCATCGAATTGCTGTCAATTAGGTTGCAATATTCGTTATGTATCGAATACAAACTGTGACTTAACAATGACAGAATTTTTCAGTCACAAAAAATATAAAGGGCAGGGTAGCTATATCCGACTGAAATTATTTTGAGTTAAGGTCAGTTCTAAATAGTGGAATTGATAAGCGAGCGTAGACAGTCAAGTTAGTGATTTATTACCAATAGACAGATTTAGAAGCAGCTATACTAGGTACACAGCTTACAAGGATAAAATAACAACGAACTTGAAGAGGATATCAGGATGTATATCGTGACCAATCGAGAAGTGATTCAGAATGCAAACGGCCTTGATCAGTTTGGTAAAAGGCCAAACGCCAAAGGCCCCAATGAGCTGCGTTTGGCTGAAGTCAAAAAGAGAGGAACGGGCTGGTCTGTTAACTATCTGGATGACCAACTTAAGAAAACTGAAGTTGATAAGTTAAAGAAAGAGTTCCGTTTAACGATCAATACCAGTGAGCCACACTACGCCAGCTTAAGAGTTGCCTGTGAGCTTACCCGAAGAGCACGTAAAAATCATCGTCATATTCTTTTCTTCATCCATGGTTTCAACAATGACCTGCAGGATGTGGTAGAGACAGCCAGCTATCTGGAAAAGCACTACGGGGTAGAAGTATTCACGTTCTCTTGGCCAGCAGACGGTGGCGGCGTTTCCGGTGTTTTGAACTATAAATCAGACAAGCGGGATGCACGTGCATCCGCCGGCGCTTTGGATCGTGTCCTGGCAATCAGTTTTCGCTATTTCAAGTTGCTCACAGAAGCGAGAAGGCTGGAACTCTACGAGATGGCTAAGAACAAGCACCCGGAGAATGCCGCACAATGTGAGGATCTCTATGTTCGTCTGCTGGAAAAAGAGTGTCCATTCACTGTCAATGCCATGTTTCACAGTATGGGTAACTATCTACTCAAGCAGGTGATTAAAAGTACAAGCAATGAAGGCAATCACCTGCTCTTTGATAATGTCATTCTGTGCCAAGCGGATGCCAATAATCTTGAACATGACCAGTGGGTTGATCAGATCCGTTTTCGCAACCGTCTCTACGTCACCATAAATGAGAACGACTACGCCTTGCGTGCCTCACGAGCAAAGGCGGGTTCGGAACAGTTGGCCCGGCTTGGTCACTATGTCCGCAATCTTTCGAGTCGTGATGCCCACTACATCAATTTTACCGATGCATCCTGGGTCAGATTCTCACATGCGCCATTTACAAAACCGGCTGAGAAGAATGAGAAAGTTCACGAGTTCTTCGCTAATGCTTTCAGTGGAGGTTCACCAGAAGGTGGTTTACGCTACTTTCCGGAAGGTAACTTCTTTTCGGTTGGATAACGTTTAAACCAAATACCGTGACGGTATCTAGCACTAAATGAGATGAAAGGGCGTGTCTACGTGAAATCCACAAGACTTAACAAAGGTAAGTGTGGTGAATTTTACGTAGCACCCGATAAAAAAGGGCTATTTTGGATTAAATCTAGAATGCCGGTTCTACATCAGGATCAGAGCCAGAAAGCACATTATCGATCTGAATCATGGCGTTCATCTTCAATATGATCTCTTCCAGAGCACTCAGACCTTCAAGTGTTTCGTAGGTTTTGTCTTTGATCGAGAAACTGATGGAGACATTCAGTTTTTGTTCTTTTTCATCGAAAACAGGCTCGATGTCCACGTTTCCACCTGAAGCAGCAAACGCATCCAGTGTGGATTTGAGATGCTTGGTTGGCTTCATCTTCTGGAACTCATTATAGAGGTCAGCAAATTCGAAGTCGGTTATCTCGTATTTACTCTTTAATTCACTATACTGAGAATCTGTGAGACTGGCATTAACCTCATGGCTATTATCGACATATTTCTTACCTAACTCTGTTTCCATATTGCCCAGATAGAAATTGGCCATTTCAACAACAAGTTCATCGTGCTGTTCTACAAGTAAGTCAGTCATACTAGATCACTATTCATAAAAGTTGGAATTCGGGAAAGGCGGTATTTTACCCATGTTTCAACTGATCACAATAATTTCCGCCAGGAAACTTCGAAACCAGCCATTGCGTAGAATACCAGATCAGTACCGATGTAGAATTCACAGAATATGGTGGGGTATTCCTGGAAAGACAAGCCCTATGGTAGTGCTCCTACATGAATTGTAGGCAATTCGTCCCAGGGGATAATGGTAGATTTTGCGTAGGGTGACGTCATTATTGCTCTGGAAGCATGTCATGCCGTTTTCGAATGACATATCATAGCCCTGACGTAGAGAGTGCTAAATAAATCGTAATAACAATAAGATAAAGAATATATTTAATATGTGGCGTTAATAATATTAACTTGTATGAGCAAATTGTATAAATGTACATAATGTATATTACAATCGTCGAGAAACAGTATGTAACATATTGAAAATAAAATAATTCCAGTGCATTAGATTTTTGGTTTTTCTCTGGCCTTACAACAGTGAGAAAATCGATATGCACGGTACTATATTGACAGTTTGTAATCCCAAAGGCGGTGTCGGTAAGACCACCACAGCCGCCAATCTTGCCGGCCTTCTGGCCGATCTCGGACAACGGGTTTTGCTTATTGACGGCGATACCCAACCTACTGCATCCAGCTACTATGCGATTGTGCAGCGAGCCCCCCAAGGCCTCACAGGCCTGATACAGATGCCCTACACCGCCAGTGGCAGTATAGAGCTGGATCAATTCATCTCAAAATCTTCCATCGATGGTCTGGATGTGGTGATCTCAGATGACCCAACCGGAAAACTGTCCACTTGGATTCAACAAACCCCCGATGGTCGAACGCGCCTGAGAGCCACCCTACGAAAGGCCATACATAACTACGATATCATCATCATTGACAGCCAGGGCGCAATGACTTCGTTGCTTCAGGCAGCCGTGATAGCCGGTGATATGTTGCTTTCACCGGTTCCCCCCAGACTGATGGACACCCGGGAGTTTACCCGCGGTGCCGTACAGCTCATGCAAGACTTAGCACCCCTAAAGGATCTCGGGATACCCATCGGTAACCTCTTTGGTTTGGTCTATCGGGTTGACCGAACCAACGATAGCCGAAATTACGCAAAGATTCTAACCTCCATGGCATGGGAACAATACCGAATTCCAGTTCGGTTTCTTTCGACCCTGGTTCCTGAACGCGTTGTCTACCGAGAGGCCTGTACGGCTCAAACGCCAGTGTCCCGTATGGATCCCCATGCACGCGAAATCATGTGCGATCTCGTCACTGAGCTTTGGCCTCATCTGTCGGATGCCGCACAAACGCATTCTCAGGGGAGGTCGTCATGAGCAAGAAACAGCCTACTCAAGAAGAGTTATTGGACAAGGTTTTGGTCGGTAATTTTTCTAACGAAACGCAAAGCAACTTGATTCCACAGGATGGAGACACACTGATCCTGCACCCAAG
>JAHRHW010000388.1 GCA_019100305.1 Candidatus Thiodiazotropha taylori
GTTATGCGAGCTCTTGCGGGTTGAATATAAGACGTATTTTGTTGATTCGACCACTGACAAGCCAGAATGTTTGCGCCATCAATGTGTTCTTACCACTTTTGCTGAATCTATATATCAAACATACTGAAGTATCAGTATTGAACTCCGCCACCATCTCATAGCCAACATCCACCGGTGGAGAGGATTTTAGCGATTCTATGTATTCAGAAGCTGAGTTACATTTTAAGAACGGACCTTCAAAGTCTAAATTCTCACTGAAGATAGAACGTAGTGAATCAAACTCTTTCGACTCAAAGAATATCTCCATGTATCGTTCGGCCAGTTCGATTGGTTTCATTTATCTTTCACTTTACAACACACTAACGGGCACATAGAAAGCGGAGCATAAGATTGCCCGGAAAATCAACATGCAGGGCTTGTTAGCAGTTTTCTGTTAATCTTAGTTCAATTAAGCTAGGACCTTTCAGTTTTAGAAAGGATATTGCCTGCAAGAAGCTTAGCACCACGCCAAAAACAGTTTTCTCTTCTTATTTTTGGTTTTCTGCCACACTCTGGACAGGCTTTCAGATTATTAGCGAGCTTGCCATCAGCGTTGCCATCTCTTAAGTCAATCTCCTCTATTTTCCTCTCCAACTGACTTTCACTCATTCCACTCTCTTCGAGCAGCTACCAGATTGCTCGGGTTATAAGAACAAGGTTATCAATCTTTTTATCGATATAGCCGATATCACTGGTATTCACATACGATTTAACCTGCGTTTGATTTGCAACAGACCTAGCCCGGCCTATCTGATATTCCTGAAAAGTATCTCGTAGCCAACTCATCGTGTCTCCTTATTTAAAACTATCACGCACTTAATAAAAAAGCTGCATGGAATCCATGTCTTATCGAATGAAATTACTTATTTATGACTTTTTAAGCTAATTTTTACCATAACTCCTTTTGGTATCTTTCAGGCCAAATTGAATCATAGGCCGCCCCATCAAAAGCGCCACTTGTAATTTCGTCTAATATCGAACCAGGCGTCGGTAAACCTGATGACTGGTCGCCAGATTTCCATAGATTTGATCTCATCAAAGCCCTGGCGCACTGAAAATAGACCTCCCCTACTTTTACTAACACTACCGTTTTTGGGTAAGTACCATTGCGCTCGAATGATTCAATTAACTTCTGATCAGTTGTTATTCTGGCCTGTCCATTTACACGCACAACATTATTTGATCCAGATACCATGAATAACAGTGAAACACGCTCATCTTCAATGATATTTCTTAAAGTATCTAATCGTTGATTTCCTTTCCAATCGGGTAAAGCAAGGGTTTTTTCATTCAAAATTTTGACAACTTGGCCATCATCCCCTCTAGGAGACACATCTGTTCCTTCAAACCCTACAGACGCAATCACACAAAAAGAAGACCTCTCAATCCAGGCTCTATAACTCGAGATCATCTTGCTCGTGACTTTGTTCAGCGCCGCATCACTTGGCGAACCATAGATCTTCTCTAATTCTTCAATACTTTCTAGGAACTCCATTCGTTTACCCTCTTTAGAACAAAAGGCTACTAGAACCACATAAAAAAGGTTACAGAAATAAGAAACATAAGGCGAACTCTTTGACTTCTGCGTTTACCCACTTGTTAGTTCTTGTCATTACGAAACGAATGGGAAATGTCGATCATATTCCCCGATATTTCATAGGGGGATTGAGCTTTTTCAATGTCTACATCAAACACATAAGACACTATTCGCGCTTTATTTAGCCATTACCAGGTAGTACAACTCATGAAAACTCCCGCTTTCACCGCCGCCCTGCTCTGCAGCCTTCTGTCATTGAGCTCGACTTCCGCCTTATCGGCTGAACCCGTAATGCAAGCCAAAACAGCTGACACCCCCTCCATGGTCGTTGAACAGACCATTCAATACGACTACAACAAGGCATTGGACACCGTCAGACAACAGTTGAAGGAAGACGGCTGGAAACTGATTGCCGAGATCAACCTGGGCAATCGGCTGGCAAAAAAAGGGGTAGAGGTTCCCGGTGGACTGGTGATCTTCAAGCTGACCAGCGGCAAGAATGCCGTTCCCCTACTGGCTGCTGACGAGACCCGTTACGTCTCCGCCATGATGCCTTGTGGTCTCTCCGTCTATGGCAAGCAGGATGGTACGGTTGTTATCTCGCGCATGAACTTTGAGGTGATGAGCGCCATGCTGGAGCCCAAGGTTGCGAAAGTGATGACAAAATCGATCACTAAACTCAACAAAACCGTTGAGAGTGCCATGGCCAAGATGGCGGCCAACTAACTGGCTCAAGGGTCACCCCGGGGAGGGAGTCCCGGGGATCCATGGCCATCACTCGATCGCAGTGGCGAAACCTCAGCAACTGTTTTCATATCTTAAGGAACAGCAGCCTGCTAGTACAAACAGCGCAGTTCCTCTCTGATCACACCCTCCGCCTGGCTTGAGGCTAAAGCTACTCCTTGAGTTAAAGATCCTGCCTTTCAGGAATTAACCTTCCGGAAGTGGCCGGATGCAGATCTGACCCAGCCTAGCCACTCAAACATGAGGAGACTTTGCAGAGTCGTTGACGGTGGAGACTCCCTGATGATTGTCACGCAATATAAATCTCATAGATCTCTTCTGGAGTGCCCCACCTAAAAAATGATCCAAAAAATCAACTCCTCATCCCTATCCACACCTCTCAGTAATTAACAAATCAGCGCTAATTACAGTAGGTTACCTAAGTACAGGCTTCTTCTGACCATCGATTACCGCTCGGACTTTATACGTCGATGTAAAAATAAAATAAAAATTACTTGTACATCATGTACAACTATACTATCTTTTTACTTACAAAACTTATACAAGAGCATCTCGATCGGCACCAACACACCCTGAAAGTTGAGCAATTAACTGTAAAACCAGTAATTTACGAGGACAGACAGATGAGATTAACCAGCAAAAGCCGCTACGCAATCACCGCCATGATCACTTTGGCTCTAAATCACAATAAGGGCCCCATGACACTTTTTGAAATTTCTGAAAGTCAGGGTATTTCTCTCTCTTACCTGGAGCAGCTGTTTGCTTCCCTGCGGTCGAAAGGGCTGGTTAAAGGCTTTCGTGGACCCGGGGGCGGTTACGCTCTTGCGAAGTCTGCAGAGCAGATCTCAATCGCTGAAATCATCTGTGCTACCGATGAGTGGGTTGACTACACCTATGCCAGCGAGAGAGAGACCATTCAGAGAGAGACTCAACTCAGCAGTCGCACTCTGTGGAGCAGCCTCAGCAAACAGCTTTACGATTTTGTCAGTCACATCAAACTGTCTGACCTGATCAACCGCCACACGATCCATGAATCTCATGAACAGGAAGACAAGATTGCAGCCTAATGCTGTTGGTCGAGGGGCTTTCAAACCCGACCGGCGCTATCTATACATCCAGCTGTTAAAACAGACCTGGGTAAATCCACGATCTGAACTCCATCAGATTCAAGGCCTAACCATTAATTGAGGATTGAGACATGTCAACACCAACTGCAGAGATGCAATTTACACAAACTGCCACAGACCGCCTTGAGGTTAATAAAGTGGAAAGTGGTGCAGCGCTTCAGTGGCTGAGTTCTGGATTCGATGATTTCAAACACACGCCAGTACTCAGCCTTCTCTACGGCGTGCTGTTTGCCAGCCTGACCGCCGGGGTATTCCTTCTGGTAACGAATGTACCCTGGTATGCAGTAGCCTATCTGACAGGCCTGGTCGTGGTGGGGCCATTCATGGCTTCGGGCCTCTATGCGGCAAGTCGCGATATGCAACAGGGACGAGAAGCAACCATCGACAACAGTCTGAGGCTGCTCATCAAACGCTCAACCAATCTGGCGCTGTTTGCAACACTGCTGGCGCTGGTTATGGCTGCCTGGGTACGTATTTCAGCACTGCTGTTTGCGATCAAGTTCAGCACACTCAGTCCAAGCATCGAAGCCTACACAAGTCTGTTCAGCAGCGCAGAGGGATGGATCACCTTGAGTTACTTC
>JAHRHW010000389.1 GCA_019100305.1 Candidatus Thiodiazotropha taylori
GAGTGAATTCGAGCTGGATATGGATGAACTCAGTAGCGCTGAGGATTTCCTCGAGTATTTTGAAATCGAGTATGACCCTTCAGTGGTACATGTCAATCGTTTGCATATACTGCAGCGCTTTCATGACTATCTGGATGATATCAGTGACATGCCTGAGAGTGACGATGAAAAATATCAACTCTACGCGGGAATGTTGAAAAGCGCATACAGTGATTTTGTCGAATCTGATGCTTTGACCGAGAAGGTCTTTAAAGTTTTCCGTATGCATGAGCCGGTGACAGTCAGTGTGCCGCTCATGGATCTTAGCCAGCAGGTGGATAGTCTTGCGCCCAAAGTATGAATATGGCCAAGCAGTTCGCGTGATTCGCAACCTGCGTAACGATGGCACCTATCCCGGTGAAGCTACCGGACGACTGTTGATCCGTCGGGGCAGTGTCGGTTACGTTCGGGATGTGGGTACCTTTCTGCAGGATCAATTAATCTACTCAGTTGACTTTATCGACCAGAATCGACGGGTTGGTTGTCGTGAACAGGAGTTGCAACTAGAAAGCGATCCCTGGATACCAAGCCGTTTTGAATTCAGAGACAAGATCACGCCAAAGATTCCGCTGGTAATACAAGGTGATGTGATTGCCAAACCAGGGGATGAAGGTGAGATTGAAAAGACCTTGAGAGATAATCCAGGTGGTCCCGCATACCATGCCCGATTTAGCGGTAGAACCCTGCTGGTACCCGAAAGCGCACTGGATTTTCTGGATCCCGGACTCGAGGAGGGGACATGAATTTGGCTGAAAAAAATTCAGAGGTTTCACCGGTATTCAGTTATCACATGTTGCGCAATGCGCTGAGTAAATACCAAAAGAACCTGACACAACTCAATCCGGTTGAGAATGAAGCTGTTTACAAGATAGCGACAAAAAGTTTCGATCTTGAATCTCTGGTGATCGCCAGTAAAGAAGCAGAAACTGTGATTGTCTCCAAGCAGCAGTTGGACAGTGCTGTTCAGGAAGTAGCAGAACGTTATCAGAGCAATGAGGAGTTCACCAGCGACCTGCAGGACAATGGGCTGGATGTGGATGGTCTACGCAGCGCACTCTATCGCGAACTGCTGTTTGATGGAGTCATGCAGAAAGTCGCCTCTCGAGGTGCCGATATCAATGAACTCGATATCCAGCTGTTTTACGAAATGCATCATGATCGCTTTCAGACCCCTGAAACACGAGTTGCCCGACACATTCTGATCACGATCAACCCGGATTTTCCTGAGAATACCCGATCTGCAGCCTATGGCCGGATGGAGAGTGTAATTGAAAAACTCGCCGGTCGTGTGAATCGATTTGATCAGTTTGCCAAACGCTATTCTGAGTGTCCCACCGCAATGGAGGGTGGCAAACTGGGAGAGATATCGAGGGGACAACTCTATGACGCGTTGGATGCAGAGCTGTTTAACATGCAGTTGGATGAAATCAGTCCGATCGTGGAGTCGGATATGGGGCTGCATATCCTCTATTGCGAGAAGATCAAACCGGCCAAACGTGTCCCTCTATCAAAAGCAGCGCCAAGGATTCGCGAAATCCTTACTGAACGCCAGCGACGCAATTGTCAGAAGTCCTGGCTCAACAGTCTGCAAGCCAAACTTCCTGCCTAGCCAGGTAACGTGAGTACAAATGACTGATAATCACAAACACTGCTCTTTCTGCGGTGAACAGCAGACACCGGAACTCCCACTGATTGCCGGCATAGAGGGACATATCTGCGAGGAGTGCGTGCGCCTTGCCGCTCAGGTTGTTGCCAGCTGGGGTAGACGTCGCTCCACCAGTAAGCCGTTCGAAAATATGCTTAAGCCGACCCTGCTGAAAGAGCAGCTGGATCGCTATGTGGTTGATCAGGGGCTGGCAAAAGAGACGCTGGCAGTGGCGGTGTACAACCACTACAAACGCCTCAGCATGGAGCAGAACAACACTCAGATGCCAACCAGCAACGACAAGGATGTGGAGATCGAGAAATCGAACATCCTGTTGCTTGGCCCCTCTGGTACCGGAAAAACCCTGCTGGCAAGTACTCTGGCACGTGTCGTTGGTGTGCCATTTGTAATTGCCGATGCAACGACCCTAACCCAGGCAGGTTATGTAGGCGAAGATGTGGAAAGTATCATCGTACGGCTGCTTGACAGTGCGGATGGCAATCGGGAACTGGCCGAATGGGGCATTATCTATATCGACGAAATTGATAAGTTGGCCCGTTCCGGAGAAACTTCTCACGGAACCCGGGATGTCTCGGGCGAGGGGGTACAACAGGCCCTCTTGAAACTGGTAGAAGGCACCCGGGTAAAACTAAGTCAGAAGGGTCGCAAAGAGTCTGGTGAAGAGCTTTTTGTCGACACACGGAACATTCTGTTCATTGCAGGCGGGGCTTTTGCCGGGCTGGAGCGGTTGCTGGAGAAGCGGATGAATACCGGTAAGGGTGGAATCGGATTCCATGTCGATCTATCGGACACCAGCAAGGCCTATGATCAACTGAGACTGTTTGAAGAGGTACAGCCTGAGGATTTACGCCATTTTGGCCTGATTCCGGAGTTTATTGGCCGTTTTCCGGTGATTACCGCTTTGCATGACCTGGATGAACAGGCCTTGGTGAAAATCCTGACACAACCGCGTAATGCTCTGCAGCGCCAGTACCAGAGGCTGTTTGAGTTCGAGGGGGTTAAACTGGAATTCACCGAGGATGCACTGACTGCCATTGCCCGTCAGGCTCTCGATCGTGGCACCGGCGCCAGAGGATTACGTGGCGTGATGGAGGGGCTGCTGCGAAAAGTGATGTACGAAATGCCATCCATTGATGGTGCCAAAGCCTGTCTGATCGATGAAAAGCATGTTACCCAGGAGATTGCGGTAACAATCTCATGTGATGAAGAATCAATTCAACAACAAACCGGATAAACAACAGAGCTATTTTTGAATCCTAATCGTTGGTTTGCGAGTATAGACCCTGTACGCTTTGTGCTGGGGTTGTCTATACTGTCGCAGATTAACAGTGACTGTACCCAATAACTACAGTCATCGGAATAATTAGGGTAATCAGATGCGAACGCAAACCGGTTTTTCCGCTCTTCTGACACTACTGCCTGCTGTCGTCTTCGCAGAACAGACCATTACAGTCGCTATGTTGCCGGTTGAGGATTGGACCGAAGTCAGTTTCAAGGACAATACAACCTATCAGGCCGTCGATGAGAAGGGAGAACCACCCAGTCTGAAGGCGATCAGTCAGAGCAGTGCTTCGGCCTTGGCTAAAAAGATCAAAGTCGACTTGGATAAAACCCCTTACCTGAACTGGCGCTGGAAAATCGACCGGGTATTGGATAAGCCAGACGAGCAATCTAAAGCAGGAGATGACTACCCGGCACGCATCTATGTCGTGAAAGAGGGTGGCTGGGCGCCATGGCGGACACGTTCGATGAACTATGTCTGGTCAAGCAGCCAGCCTGTGAGTAGTGTTTGGGCCAGTGCTTATACAGACCAATCCATGATGCTGGCCGTTAAATCCGGTGATCAGCAGGCCGGTCAGTGGCAAATGGAAAAACGTAATGTCAGACAGGACTTCAAGAATTTTTTCGGTGAAGAGATAAAGATCATTGATGTGGTTGCTATCATGACCGATACGGATAATACGCAATCTATGGCAACGGCCTGGTACGCTGATATCTTCTTTTCGGCTGACTAGGATACCAGTAGTGCCGATTGGATTCGTGCTAAGAGACCCTGGTAGCTTTACTGAGACTGAAGCTTCTTATTTCATTTCTGTATCAGTCGCTCTGAAAATCTCTGTTTGAGGATGAAAGGCATACCAGGCAAACCAGAAAGCGGTCGTGCTCGGCAATAAATTACCCGACAGGTCATAGGCATTGGCCATCTGGTTCTGAATATCATACTTAACTGTCAACTGTTGGCCAGCCAGATTCTCTTCGATCAATCCATCTGTTTTAGACAACTCAA
>JAHRHW010000390.1 GCA_019100305.1 Candidatus Thiodiazotropha taylori
GCATCCGGTGCTCACAGCCTCGATCATCCGCATAGGCGGCAATGGATTGGAGAGCGAGAGAACTGTGGCTGTATCCGGCATGTAAGGCTACAAGGGCAACCTTTGGATGATTTTCTGAAGCGGATGGCGGTAACAAGTTTTTCCTCTACCCTTTAAGCAAGCCAGGAATAAGATTCATCAATCAAAAGTCCCTACCAGGAACCACAGACAGCCTGACAAGCTCGGACTTTTGATGATTAAATTCGGCTGTTTATTGTACACCTTACAGGTTCATCGTTATCGCTACTTGAGCATTAGAAATTCCTCGATTTCAATGGCCTGCCAAGTTATCATTCACGAGCCTATTTGCAGATACTGAGACTCCGCTCAATTTTTCTCAAGTAGCGCTCTGAATACACATTAATACTCTCATGGCAGAAAGGATTTGGAAGCATGATCGATTTCGATAAAGTGCACATCGGTGTACTTGGTCTTGGTTACGTTGGGCTGCCTCTGGCAGTTGAGTTTGGAAAGAAATTTCCCACCATCGGTTTGGACATCAATGAAGCACGTGTCGTGGAGCTGAAGCAGGGCAAGGACAGCTCTTTGGAGGTCGATCCGGCTGAGCTTCAGCAGGTCCCTCACCTCAGCTATACCAGCCAGCTTGAAGATCTGAAACCATGCAATGTCTTCATTGTTACGGTTCCGACCCCCATCAATGAGCACAAACAGCCGGATCTGTCACCACTGGTGGGCGCCAGCCATGCGCTGGGCAAGGTAATGAAACCGGGTGACATTGCCATCTTCGAATCGACCGTCTATCCCGGCGCGACCGAAGAGGTCTGCGTACCGATTATGGAACAGGAGTCCGGCTTGAAGTTCAACCAGGACTTTTATGTCGGCTACAGCCCTGAGCGTATCAATCCCGGAGATAAGGAGCACAGACTACCCACCATCAAGAAGGTAACCTCTGGTTCCACCCCGGAAGTCGCTGATTTTGTTGATGAACTTTACAAGACAGTCATCACTGCCGGAACCCATAAAGCGAGCAGCATCAAAGTCGCTGAGGCGGCAAAAGTCATCGAAAACACCCAGAGGGATGTCAATATCGCCCTGATTAACGAGCTGGCACTGATTTTCAACAAACTGAATATCGATACCCTGGAAGTACTTGAAGCGGCAGGCAGCAAATGGAACTTCCTCCCCTTCAGACCAGGGCTGGTAGGTGGCCACTGCATTGGCGTTGATCCCTACTACCTTACCCACAAAGCCCAGTCCATCGGCTACCAGCCGGAGATCATCCTGGCCGGTCGCCGTCTCAATGACGGCATGGGTGCCTATGTGGTACACAGCGTCGTCAAGATGATGATGAAACGAGGCATGGCCACCAACAACAGCCGCGTTCTGGTCCTCGGCCTGACATTCAAGGAGAACTGTCCAGACCTGCGGAATACCAGGGTCGTCGATATCGTCAGTGAATTCGAGGATTATGGGGCATCTGTCGATGTCTATGACCCCTGGGTCAATCCTCAGGAAGCGGAGGAAGAGTATGGACTGCTTCCCATCGAGAGTCTCTCTGAAGGCACCTACGAAGCGGTCATCCTGGCGGTTGCTCATAAGGAGTTCCAGCAGATGGGTGCAGAGAAGATTCGAGCTCTGTGCAAACAGAATGGCGTCCTATTCGATGTCAAGAACGTGCTCCCCGTTGATGAAGTTGATGCCAGACTATGACTACCTATGAATCACTGAAAGCGCATCTGAAGAGTCAGCCGTCGACCTGGCTGATCACCGGTGTGGCCGGATTTATCGGCTCTAACCTGCTCGAAACCTTGCTGAAACTGAATCAGAAAGTCGTCGGTCTGGACAATTTTGCAACCGGCCATGCGTACAATTTTGACAAGGTAGAGGCCGCAGTTTCCACTGAACAGTGGTCTGGTTTCCGCTTCATCGAAGGTGATATTCGTGACTTGCAGACCTGCCACGACGCCTGTAACGGCGTCGATTATGTGCTCCATCAGGCGGCTTTGGGCTCAGTGCCCCGCTCTCTCACTGATCCAATAACCACCAATGAGTGCAATATCAGCGGATTTTTGAATATGTTGGTTGCCGGCAGGGATGCGCAGGTCAAACGTTTCGTCTATGCCGCCTCCAGTTCAACCTATGGGGATCACCCAGGGCTGCCGAAAGTCGAGGATAAAACCGGAAACCCGCTCTCACCCTATGCGGTCACAAAGCTGGTGAATGAACACTATGCTCAGGTATTCGCCCGTTGTTACGATTTCAACACCATCGGCCTGAGATACTTCAATATCTTCGGTCAACGGCAGGATCCGAACGGAGCCTATGCGGCGGTAATTCCTAAATGGGTGGCTTCGATGATCGACCGGGATGACGTTTTCATCAATGGAGATGGCGAGACCAGTCGTGACTTCTGTTACATCGACAACGCAGTTCAGGCAAACCTGCTGGCCGCCACGACCACCAATCCGGACGCTACCAATCAGGTCTATAACGTTGCAGTTGGTGATCGCACAAGCCTCAACCAACTGTTCACCAAGATCAGAGACATTCTGGCCGACAGATTTGACTATCTGAGTGACCTGGCGCCGGTATATCGGGATTTCCGGGCGGGTGATGTCAGGCACTCCCTGGCCAACATCGATAAGGCTAAATCCCTGCTTGGTTATCAGCCCAGCCACAATATCGATCAAGGCCTGACAGAAGCAATGTCCTGGTATATTGATGATTTAACCGGTAAGTAGCCATTCCAACTGCGGCTAATCCTGGTGTTCAGCCGCCTACAACCCATCGTGGTGATCAACCAATCTGGTTATTTTCTCTGGAGTAGGAATTCGAACTCATGCGTGTACTCATCACCGGCGGCGCCGGTTTTATCGGATCCGCCCTGGCGCTGCGGTTGTTGGCAAGGGGCGATGAGGTCATCAGCATCGATTGCCTGAACGACTACTACGATGTGAATCTGAAAAAGGCGCGGCTGGCGCGTACCCAGGCTCACCCCAATTTCACCGACCTTCGAACCGAGCTTGAGGACAGGTCGGGGATTGCAACGATTTTTGCAGAGTATCAACCCCAAAGGGTTGTCAATCTGGCTGCCCAGGCCGGGGTACGTTATTCAATCGAAAACCCTCTGGCCTATGTCGATTCCAATCTGGTTGGCTTCGGCCATATCCTGGAGGGTTGCCGTCATCACGGCGTTAAGCACCTGGTGTACGCATCGAGCAGCTCAGTCTATGGCGCGAATACCTCCATGCCCTTCTCCGTGCACGACAATGTGAATCACCCGGTCAGCCTCTATGCCGCGACCAAAAAAGCCAATGAGCTGATGGCTCACACCTACAGCCATCTCTATCGCCTGCCCACCACCGGATTGAGGTTCTTCACGGTTTATGGTCCCTGGAGCCGCCCGGACATGGCAATGTTGAAATTTGCCCACAAAATCATGCAGGGTGAGCCGATCGATGTCTTCAATTATGGTAAGCACAAACGGGATTTCACCTATATCGACGACATTGTCGAAGGGGTGATCAGGGTGTTGGACCGGATACCTGTGCCCAATCCGGAATGGGATTCCGACCACCCCGATTCTGCCAGCAGTACCGCCCCCTACCGCCTCTATAACATCGGTAACAATCAACCGGTGGAACTGATGCGCTACATCGAACTTCTTGAAGAGAGCCTGGGTAAAAAGGCAGAACTGAATCTGCTGCCACTTCAGGATGGGGATGTGATCGCAACCTATGCTGATGTGGCGGAGTTGATTGAAGATACCGGATATAAACCCTCTACACGCCTGGAAGATGGCGTGAGCAACTTCGCCCGCTGGTTCCTCGACTATTACGATTACTGAAAACCGCCACCAATCCACAATCGTTGACGAGCGACAATCGCAAACAGCCTGGAGAGGGAGTATACTAGGGCCTTGATTGGCGCTTTTTCAGGCGCAACAGGGCGCATTGGATTAGTGTTAACAGGCCCTA
>JAHRHW010000391.1 GCA_019100305.1 Candidatus Thiodiazotropha taylori
TCCAGAATCTGCACATAGTAGCCTATGATGCTGGGATCGGTGATACCGTGGGATTGGCAGATGACAAAGGCACGTCCTTTGATATTCACCTGCATCATCTGCTTGAGTTGGTCGCTCATATCAAAAATAAAAACCAGTTATAAGGGCCTGATAACACGAGCGTCTACTGCTTATCCGCTATGAGTCAATCTCCATAATAGCATCCATTTCCACCCCTGCATCTTTCGGCAGCGCTGCCACCCCGATCGCCGCTCTGGCTGGATAGGGTTCAGCAAAATAGTCGGCCATCACCTGATTGACCACAGGAAAGTGAACCAGATCGGTGAGAAACACATTCAGTTTGACCACATCGGTGAGGCTTCCACCGGCCGCTCTTGCCACCGCCTGCAAGTTTTCGAACACGCGTCTTATCTGCTGCTCGATATCGCCTTCAACCATCTCCATGGTTTCCGGAACCAGCGGGATCTGCCCTGACAGATAGACAGTCTGCCCCACCTTCACCGCCTGGGAATAGGTACCTATTGCCTGTGGTGCCTGGTCAGTGCGGATAATTTCACGACTCATGTTGTAACTCCTCTGGATGTTATCGGGCCTGTCCCGGCCACTTGATGATGGTTAGCTTATCTGACTTATGCTGCAACATCTGCAACGTCCGAGCAAACCCCAACGAGCGTTGCTGCTGACGCTATTTGAGACGACTGATGCGCATCACTGAGGGAAGTGAACGGACCTGACGCATGATTCTCGCCAGGTGCAGACGATTCTTCACGGTAATGACAAATACCAACGTTGATGAAAGCCCATCCCGCTCTTCCGATCCCACATGTTCGATATTCGACTCCTGTTGGGAAATCACCGAGGCCACAGAGGCCAAAACCCCACGCTGATTACCGGACTCGACCTTGATCTTGGTTGCAAACTCGCCCTGCACATCGGGCTCCCATTCGGCCTCAATCCATTTATGTCCATGCTTCTTGTAATCCCCAAGATTGGGACAGCCCTGGCGATGAATGGTGATACCCTTACCTGGATTGAACACACCAACAATGGCGTCATCGGGAATCGGCCAACAACACTTGGCGAAATTGACCACCATCCCCTCGGTACCGCGAATCGCCAGTACCCCGGAAGGTTCGGCCTCCTGGGTGCCGGTCTCGCTGCCAGCCGGCACCATCTCCTCGCCAGCCAGACGCCGGGCAACCAACAGCGGCATGTGATTACCCAGAGCGATGCCCGCCAGCAGGGATTCCAGATTCTCCAGGCGGAACTCTTCCAGTACCTGATCAAGCTGCGGTTGATCGATCTCTTCCAGTTTGAGGCTCAGCAGATTCAGTTCCCGCTCCAGCAGGCGCCGTCCCAGGTTGACCGCCTCCTGATCCTGCAGATTCTTCAGATAGGATCTGATGTTGGCCCTGGCCTTGCCGGTGACCACGAAATTGAGCCAGGCGGGACTTGGCCCTGCGGTTTCCGAGTTGATGATCTCCACCGTCTGGCCGTTATGCAGCCTGGTGCGTAACGGTACAAGCCGACGATCGACCCGCGCCGCCACACAGGTATTCCCCACGTCGGTATGCACGCTATAGGCAAAATCGACCACCGTGGCCCCTTTGGGTAGAACCATGATGCGACCCCTGGGAGTGAAGACATAGACCTCATCGGGAAACAGGTCCACCTTCACATGTTCGAGAAACTCCATCGAATCGCCGACACCCTGCTGCATTTCCAACAGGTTTTGCAGCCAGTCGGAAGCACGGGACTTGACCCACTGGCCACTGGCTTCCCCAGTCTTGTACATCCAGTGAGCTGCAATGCCCGATTCCGCCAGCTTATCCATCTCTTCGGTACGGACCTGGATCTCGATCGGAATTCCCTGGGGGCCGAACAGCACCGTATGCAGCGACTGGTAGCCATTCGCCTTGGGAATCGCGATATAGTCCTTGAAGCGGCCGGGCATCGGCTTGTAGAGATTGTGCACCACCCCAAGTACCCGGTAGCAGGTATCCACCCGATCGACGACGATACGGAAGGCAAATACATCGACCACCTCGGAGAAGCTGAGCTTCTTCTCAACCATCTTTTTATAGATGCTGTAGAGATGCTTCTGCCGCCCGTAGACCTCGCCCTTAAAGTCCTCCTGCTCAAGACGGGCACTGAGCGCCTTTTCGACATTTTCAACCAGCTCCCGATGGTGTCCACGGGCATCCGCTACCGCTCGCTGCAGCGCCCGGTAGCGCATCGGCCAGTAGGCGGCAAATCCCAACTCTTCGAGCTCAAGACGCATGCTGTTGATACCCAGCCGGTTGGCGATGGGAGCAAAGATATCCAGGGTCTCCTTGGCGATCCGTCGCGATTTGTCGGGTCGCATCACCCCGAGGGTACGCATGTTATGTAAGCGGTCTGCCAGCTTGATGAGAATGACCCGGATATCCTTGGTCATCGCCAACAGCATCTTGCGCAGACTCGCTGCCTGCGCCTCCGCCTGGGAGTTGAAATCGATCTTGGAGAGTTTACTGACCCCATCCACCAATTCGGCGATCTCCGCATCGAAGGTATCGGCCAGCTGCTCCTTGGCGGTGGGAGTATCCTCAATCACATCATGCAGAATCGCCGCCATCAGACATTTGTAATCCATGCGCATGGTGGCGAGGATGCGCGCCACAGCAACCGGATGATAGATGTAGGGTTCACCGGTTTTCCGATGTTGGCCGACATGGGCCTCGGCACCAAACAGGTAGGCACGATAGACTTCGCGGATATGATCCGGAGAGAGATACTCCTCCAGATAGGCACACAGATCACTGATCAGAAAACGGGGCGTATCCTGATCTTTCTCTATGATGCCTAAAGGGTTGCTCATTCGGGCACTCCAAAAACACAACTAATGGAGAATTCTGTGCCGATTCAACCCTGAGTTGCAAGTCAATAGAGAGGAAAAAATTGGCTGGTGCGGCGATAAATGCCGCACGCGGGGGAAAATCTTATTGGTTTGGTTCCATCGGCGTGATATCGACATCCATGACCGCCTCATCAAGCACTGCCTCTTCCTCAGCGAGCTGTGCATCCACGTCCTTATGGGAGATCAGGCCCTCGGCAATCTCACGCAGCGCCATCACGGTGGGCTTGTCGTTTTCCCAGGGCAGCAGAGGCTCGACACCATTGACCAGCTGACGGGCCCGTTTGGTGGCAAGCAGCACCAGATCAAAACGGTTATCCACAAATTCCATGCAATCTTCGACTGTCACACGTGCCATCGTTTTTCCCCACCGGAATGAATATCAAAGGGCCACAGGGCCGCAAAAAAGAGAGGAATCATAAACCAAGTTACCGCCAAAGCCAATTTTCCCCGGCAAACCAGAGCCGCTTAACCGACCCCAAGAGGATAAACACCTTATCTCTGATCGGAAAAAAACCGCGCCGGTGGTACCCCCAGGTTTTCACGAAACATCGCTATGAAGGCACTGGGACTGCCATAACCCAGCTCATAGGCGACCTCTGTCACCGAGGCGCCATTGCCTAACCGGTCGATCGACTCCAGTAATCTCAAGCGACGACGCCAGGCGCCAAAACTCATGCCCAGATGACGCATAAAGAGTCGACCCAGGGTCCGTTCACTGGCACCGATCTGCAGGGCCCACCCAGCCAGTGTGCGGTTGTCCGCAGGATTGGCGGTCATGTTGTCGGTAACCCGGCGGACCCTCGGTTCAGCGGAAAAAGGCAGATAGAGGGGGAAGCGCTCGATTTTTTTCAACTGATCGAGGATCACCAGCATCAATCGCGCCTCAGGCGTCCCGGTCTGATAGTCGTTGCCGATCGCTGCCGCCTCCAGGATCAGGGCTTTAAGCAGCGCCGACACCCTCACCACACAACACTCATCAGGCAACTCCTCCACATAGGCCGGATCGATGTAGATCGACCTCAATGAGACCGCCTCGGCCATCTCCACCTCATGCATCACCCCAGGAGGT
>JAHRHW010000045.1 GCA_019100305.1 Candidatus Thiodiazotropha taylori
GGCCGCTCAGACCCCCCCCGCATTCCAGCAACCGGTGAGCCAGACCCAACCATTGACAACCGAACAATCCGAACAGCAGGCAGCGGTCGAAAGCCGCATCGCGGAGCGACAACCCATGCCCACGGCCCGCCAACTGCTGAACAGCAAGAATATGGAGATCGCCAGACTCACTGCTGAACTGGAAAGAAAGTCGGAGGCC
The DNA here is from genome assembly GCA_019100305.1 of Candidatus Thiodiazotropha taylori. Classification (GTDB taxonomy): domain Bacteria; phylum Pseudomonadota; class Gammaproteobacteria; order Chromatiales; family Chromatiaceae; genus Thiodiazotropha. The sequence continues at coordinate 200 of JAHRHW010000045.1, forward strand.
TACGCCAAACTCCCCAAACGCAAGGCGATCAGCGCCAGCACCAAAGAGTATAAATACGCCTCTTATCTCGATGCCTGGCGACGCAAGGTTGAACGGATCGGCAACCTCAACTACCCGGACCAGGCAAAGCGGGACCGCTTATACGGCAATCTGGTGCTGCATGTTGCCGTGAAAGCGGATGGCAGCGTTGATCAAATCCGGGTTCTGCACTCATCGGGCCATAAGATCCTTGACGATTCGGCCATACGCATCGTCCGTCTGGCCGCACCGTTTTCACCCTTTCCCAATGAAATCCGCAAAGAGACTGACATCCTGGACATCACCCGGACCTGGCAATTTCTTCGCAGTGGCAAACTCAACGCAGAATAACAGTTGCAGCCGTAAGCCTGCGATTGGATACTAGTGGTCCTGAAAAAGCGCCAATCAAGGCGCGAGGAGATAAGTTTGGTTGTTCCAGATGAACGACACGCTACACAGTATGGCGCTTATTCAGACGCCTCTCTCAGGATTGATGAAACCCTGGGCAGTGGGGGTGTTATGAGCTCCAGCGGCATTGTCTCACGCTCATGCAGTTCAAAAGCAATCCATCTCTTTCACCTGGCAGGTAGAAAGCCCCGCCCCGGCCGGAGTGATTGGATACGTGATAACAGGCCCTGCCATGTCTCCTGATACCGACCTGACCAACCACTTTCTCATCGCCATGCCGCAGCTTGAGGATCCAAATTTTTTCCATACGGTGACCTACATCTGTGAGCACTCCAACGATGGTGCCATGGGCATTGTCATCAATCGCCCCATGGAGCTTCATCTGGCTGACATATTTGAACAGCTGAAGATTCCCATCGCCAGCGAGAAAGTTTCTGAACAACCCGTCTATATCGGTGGGCCGGTACAGAGTGATCGCGGATTCGTTCTGCACGACAGCAATTCAGAATGGGCCTCCACCCTGAGAGTCACCCCACAGATCAGTGTCACCACATCCTTGGATATCCTGGAGGCCATCGCGGCCGGCAAGGGTCCGGAACAGAATCTGGTGGCACTCGGATATGCCAGCTGGGGAGCAGGCCAATTGGAGAGTGAGCTGGCCCAGAATGCCTGGCTGAGCGGCCCTGCGGAAAGCGATATCATTTTCAATCGAGCCAGCAAGGAGCGTTGGCAGGCGGCAGCCGACCTGCTTGGTGTAGACTTGAACCTGCTGAGCAGCGATGCCGGACACGCGTGACTCGGAGAGAGCCTCAGGTACCCTGCTGGGTTTTGATTTCGGTACCCGTAAAATCGGTGTGGCGGTAGGCCAGGCCCTGACAGGCACGGCAACACCGCTTGAAACTCTGGAGTTGGTCAATCACAAACCTGATTGGCTACGAATTGAACAGTTAATCAATGAGTGGCAGCCACAGGCGCTGGTGGTAGGCCTGCCGCTCGATGTGGATGATAGTGAAACCGATGCCACACAACCCGCATTGCGATTTTCACGACAGCTCGAAGGTCGTTTCCACCTGACCGTACATCTGGCGGATGAACGCTTCACTTCCTTCGAGGCCAGGGACAGGTTGGGACACCGGGCCAAGCGGCTCGAGGATTATGATGCCGTAGCGGCAAAACTGATATTGGAAACCTGGTTCAATGAGCGATAACACAACCTTCATGCAAGCCGATGGCGTGGAATCACTGATCGACGTCATGGCTGGCAAAATCTGGACGCTGATCAATGATAAAGAGATTGCCGACCCACTGATGGTCGGGATAAGAACCGGCGGGGTCTGGTTGGCGGAACGGCTTCATCAGGAGTTGGGGTTGCGCGACCCCCTGGGCACACTCGATATCTCTTTTTATCGGGACGACTTCACCCGCATCGGCATGAACCCGGAGGTTCACCCATCCGATCTGCCAATTCCGGTGGATGACCGGCACATCATACTGGTCGACGATGTACTGCACACCGGCCGCACCATCAGAGCCGCGCTGAATGAGATATTCGACTACGGTCGACCCGCCTCGATCACCCTCGCCACCCTGGTCGACCGGAGTGGCCGGGAGCTGCCGATCCAACCGGATGTGACCGGGCTACACCCAAGCCTGGACCCGGATCAGCACATCACCCTGATCGGCCCCGACCCGCTGGGTCTGATTCTTGGCGCCAAAACCAACCGCACCTCCCGAGGCGATGAGCAGGACAAGGACGTATGAGCCTGAGCAACAAAGCACTACAACTCGACGATGAGCAGCGACTGCTGCATTTCCTCACGATCGATGGACTCGACAGATCGATACTGACTGAAATACTGGATACCGCAGAGGGCTTCACCGGTGTCTCCGAGCGAACCATAAAGAAGGTGCCGCTCTGCCGAGGCAAGGTGGTTGCCAACCTGTTTTTCGAAAACAGCACGCGTACCCGCACCACCTTCGAACTGGCAGCAAAAAGACTCTCCGCCGACGTGCTCAATCTCAATATCAGCGCCTCGGCCACCTCCAAAGGGGAGACCCTGCTGGATACCCTGCGCAATCTGGAAGCGATGCATGTGGATATGTTCATTGTCCGCCACGCCACCAGTGGTGCAGCCCATTTCATCGCCCAGCACGCCGACCCTGGTGTAGGGGTGATCAACGCGGGGGATGGACGCCATGCCCATCCTACCCAGGCGATGCTGGATATGTTCACCATCCGTCGCCACAAAGGGGAGTTCGTCGGGCTTCGGGTGGCTATCGTGGGGGATATTCTTCACTCCCGGGTGGCCCGCTCCCAGATCCTGGCTCTGAATACCCTGGGTGTCTCCGAAGTCCGGGTGGTGGCACCGCAAACCCTGCTGCCCTCGGATGCCCGCAGCCTGGGCGTGCATGTCTATCACGATTTCGACGAAGGCATCAGAGATGTGGATGTGATCATCATGCTGCGTCTGCAAAAAGAGCGGATGCGGGGTGCCATGCTTCCCTCGGAGCATGAATATTTCAGTCTCTACGGCCTCACCGAACGGCGTCTGGCGATGGCCAAACCTGATGCCATCGTGATGCATCCGGGGCCGATCAACCGGGGTGTTGAAATGGACTCAAAGGTAGCCGACGGTTCTAAGTCGGTTATCCTGCAGCAGGTCAGTTACGGCATTGCGATCCGTATGGCGATCATCTCCATGGTGATCGGTACGCAAAACCTGCGTACCCAGGAGGTGGCAGTATGAAAAAGAAGAAAAAAGATATCACGATACGCAATGGCCGGGTGGTGGATCCCGGCAACGGCATTGACGAGGTTACCGATCTGCATCTCTCGGGCGGTAAGGTTCTCGCCCTGGGGCAGCCACCGGAGAACTTTCAGCCCCTGCTTGAGATCGATGCCACAGATCAGATCGTCTGTCCCGGCCTGATCGACCTGAATGTCAATCTGCGCGAGCCGGGCAATGAACATAAAGCCACCATTGCCAGTGAAACCGCCTGCGCCGCCCGTAACGGCATCACCACCCTTTGCTGTACACCCGATACCCTGCCGGTGATCGACACACCGGCCGTAGTGGGGCAAATACGACACAAGGCTCGCAAAGCCGGTTACTGCAGACTGCTGCCCCAAGGGGCACTGACGAAAAATCTCGACGGCTCCCATTTGAGTGAAATGGCCGCCCTGAAAGCCGCCGGATGCATCGCCGTATCCAACTGCTATACCCCACTGGCGAATACCCTGGTGCAGCGGCGCGCCATGGAGTATGCCTCCACCTTCAACCTGTTGACCATCATTCGCCCGGAGGATCGACACCTGTGCAACAACGGGTGCGCTCACGAAGGCAAGGTCGCAGACCGGCTTGGTCTTCCGGGGATACCGGAAGCGGCTGAAACCGTTGCCGTCGCGCGGGACCTGGCATTGGCCGAAACCACCGGTGCGGTGATCCATTTTCATGCCCTCTCCAGTGGCAGCGCGGCGCGTACCATGGCCTGGGCAAAACGGGAAGGTCGCAAGGTCAGCGCCGATGTGGCCATCCATCAGCTTCATCTGACCGAACTCGACCTGGAGGGTTTTGACAGCAATCGTCATGTCAGACCACCACTGCGTACCGACAGCGACCGGGACGGTCTACGCAAGGCGGTGGCGGAGAATGTCATCCAGGCGATCTGTTCCGACCATCAGCCCCATGAAGCCGATGCCAAGTCCTCCCCCTTTCCCGATACCGAGCCAGGGATCTCCGGACTGGATACGCTGCTGCCTCTGACCCTGAAACTGGTTGAACAGGGTGTCATGGATCTGAGCAGTGCGATTGCCCGCCTCACCTGTGGTCCTGCCGATATTCTCGGACTGCCGTTGGGCCGCCTGACTCCAGGGTATGCTGCCGATATCTGCATCTATGATCCCAACAGACAGTGGCATGTGTCCGCTGAGCAGATCCATAGTGCAGGCAAAAACACACCGTTCACCGGCTGGGAAATGCCCGGCCGCGTCACCCATACATTGCTGAAAGGCCGACTGGTCTTTCATGAAGAGAGACTATGACCAAACCACATCACAATTCGGTATTTCTTGAAGAGGCTGAGATCATCAGCCATCAGGCCTTCGATGGGGAACAGTTCATCATGCGCCTGCTTACCCCGCACTGCGCCGCCAAAGCCAAGCCCGGCAGTTTTGTCCATTTGACCTGCGACCCACAGCTGCCGATGAGGCGACCGATTTCGATCATGCGCAGCTCATACAATGAGGGCTGGATCGATCTGCTATATAAAAGAGTAGGTAGAGGTACCTCTCTGCTGGCACAGCGCCAGCCCGGAGAGAAGATCAGTATACTTGGCCCGATCGGCACCCCATTCAAAGCGACACCCGGACACAACCGTCCGTTGCTGATCGGTGGCGGCGTGGGGATGCCGCCGATGATTTTCCTTGCTGAAAGCCTGCGACAGGAGAGCGACAAACAGCCGTTTGCCATTCTCGGCTCCGAAGTCCCGTTCCCGTTCAAGCCGACGCCATCGAAGATCATGATACCCGGTATCCCTGAAGGGGTAATCGCCAGCATGCCGCTGCTGGATGACTGGGGTATCGGTAACCGCTTAGCAAGCCTGCAGGAGTTCAGTGGTTGCTACCAGGGCTATGTCACCGAACTGGCTCATCTCTGGTTCAGAAACCTCGACAGGGAGACCCGCTCTGAAGTCGAGGTCTTTGCCTGTGGTCCTCACCCGATGCTGGAGGCGGTTGCCGCCATGGCCAAGGAGTGGCAGGTACCCTGCCAGGTCTCCCTGGAGGAGTTCATGGCTTGCGGTATTGGCGGTTGTGCCGGTTGTGTGGTGGAAGTACAGACAGCGGATGGGCCGGCGATGAAGAGAGTCTGCGTCGATGGGCCGGTTTTTGAAGCGGCGAGCGTATTCAACTGATGAGATCAACAGGATGGCGCTGCGGGAAACTGAAGCCGGAGGAAGTCTCCCCCGGCAGTCAGCTGAAACGATTTAATCAGAAGCGGTGCAGATAGCCGAAGTTGATTGAATCGATCTTGTAATCCACATTGTGCAGATCCCCGTCCGCATAGCGCATCGCCTCCAGGGTGATCGCATTGCGTTCATTGCCATACAGTTCCAGCCCAAGACCAAAGGCCGGCGCGATATCGTCATCACCTTTGAATCTCGGCACATCACCTGCGAAATAGGTGAGGCCCACCAACGCATAGGCGCGGGCACGATCATCGAAAAGATAGAGATTGCCCCTGGCGAACAGACTGCCCATGTAATCGATCTGGTAGGTGGTATCGTTCACGGTATCGCCACTGAAGATGCCGAAATGGCCCTCAACTGCGAAATATTTGAAAAACTCGCGACCACCCCTGGCGATCAGGCCGGTGCCCCGGAAGTCGGTATTGGAGTCATCTTCCTTATACTGAGGGGAAGCGACCATCACCCCAAAGTAGTTGTTTCCCTCAATACCTGAGCCATCAGCAAATATTTCCGCCTGTGCGATAGCGGACGAGATCAGCAAGCCAATGGCAACAATAAAACTGGTAACTCTCATTAACTTTTCTCCGTAAGTCACATAGATACTTATTTTTTCCAACTATAGTCTAGCTGTTCGGCATCACAAGCGCCATGCTCTTTAAACTGCGAAATCGGTCTGATTAACAACCCACAACAGGAAATAAACTCTGATTAACTGAATATTGACCAGATTTCATATCCGCCAACCTTTTTTGTGCGCTTTGTTGCTCCATACCCAGACATAAGCCGCGCCACTGATCAAGGTGGTCAGACCGGTTCCCCAGACCAACCAATCGATGAGCGGGTCCGGCAGTGGAAACGGACCGGCATCGGTAACCACCAGCAACACCAGCATGATCTGCAACAGCGTATTCAGTTTGCTGATCAGACTCGGATCCGCATCGACCACTTCCACGCTGAAGTTATAGTAGAGTGCGCCACCGACAATGGTCAGATCACGAAAGATCACCAGCAGTACCAACCAGATCGGGATCAGTCCCTGCCCGCCAAGTACCAGGAATGAGCTCATCAGTAGTGCCTTATCGGCAAGTGGGTCCAATAATCCACCCAAATAGCTCTGCCAACCGAAACGTTTCGCCAGATAGCCATCCAGACCATCGGAAAAACCGGCAACCGCAAACAGGATCAGGGCGTGGGAAAACTGCTGCTCCAGCAGCAGCCAGACAATCGGCAAGGTCAGCAGAATTCGCAGAATACTGATTAGATTAGGTATATCTCGAAGCTGCATGGCGATTGATTCGGTGGTTAACGCAGCCGGTAATCCAGCCCCTCACCATCCAACGACTCTTCACTGATCTCCGGCTGATCCGGGTCCGGACTGACCTGCATGACCATTGGCTCGAGCACTGAACCCAACTGAATCCCCCTGACCAGGGCATCACGCCCCCCATGCACCCTCAGCAGAAAACTCACCTGCTCTGGATCCGCCGCCAACAGATCAACGTTGTCGATCATCGCCAATGAACGCAGATAGTCCTGAACCAGGGCATAATCGGCAAGCCGGGTAAGACCATGGACTCTCAGCCTGAGACTGGATATACCCTGGCTCACCTGTTGCGGTGCAAATCTCAGGGCCAGGGCATCAACCGCCTGCTCCATCCCCTCTTTGGCCACGCCGGCTCTGGTTTCGGCATAGCTCTGCCAGCGGTTGATTTTATCGGGTAGATAGAGGATCCACTCCCCCCGCCAACTACCCTGACCACGGTAGGAGAGTCGGCCGACAAGAATCACATCCGGCAGATAGCGATCGGAGGCACGTCGGATATTCTCTTCAAAGCCACCCCATAGATCACTGACCTGAACCGCCCGTTGATCCTCGATATCCATCAGTGGCCAGACCAGGGGCAAGCCCCGGGCATCGGCGGTCTGAGTAAGCTGTTGCTTCAGGGAGGTCGCTCTGTCGGGGGAGATCAATGATCTTCGTGTTCCCTCTTCCTGCCCCAGCCACAGCAGCATCGAAGGACGGGTCTCACCCCACACGGGAACGCCGCTTTCGCGCAACAGGCGGTTCACCGCACGGGCATCGAATCTCGCCCAGAGAAGTCGATCCGGTGCCTCTTCATCGACCTCTTCAGGTGGGTTGGGCAGTGGTTTGTAACGATACTGCTGAACCAGTCTGGAGCCCCGGTTGAGCAGCTGCTCGACCTGTGGATCATCAAGCAGGCCGCTATCACCACTGACTTTCACCAGCACCCCGGCAAACGCCTCCCTGATGCCTTTCGAGCGAGCCTCACCGCCCTGTCCGAAGACTGCCACTTCAGCCTCATAGAGATTGGTTACGGCCTCCGCATGGACAACAGAGTAACTCCCCAGCAGCAGGGCCAGGAACAACCAGTTACAGATACGCGCTAGAGGTAATCGACTCATTTCAGATCACACATTCCCTGGTTTTACAAACAGGATCAACTCTTAACAACCCAGCATATTAACGCGCTTGGAAAAAAGATGAAAATTCAACCATCACAAAGCTGGTGGGCGCGCGGTAAAGCAGGGTAACAATCAGCCGGGTCCACTCGGCAGAATCCGCAAGCAATGGCGCACCATTTCCGAGGGGTGGGCTCCCGCAGGGTGAGCCGCTTCTCGACTCGCTGGATGTGTAATTATCGTGCTTAAGGAGTACGAGCCAATGATCTTCTGATAGAATCCCGATCTGAATTTTTTTGACAATCGGGAGTATCGTCTCGTGGCCCATGAGTCCAAGCCAAACCAGCCAACCTCACTCAGTTACCGGGATGCCGGTGTGGACATCGATGCCGGGAATGAACTGGTCGAACGCATCAAACCCATTGTCAAACAGACCTTCCGTCCAGGCGTACTCAGCGGACTGGGGGGATTCGGAGCGCTGTTTGAACTGCCGCTGGACAAATACCGGGAACCGGTACTGGTATCGGGTACTGACGGGGTCGGTACCAAATTGAAACTTGCTCTGGAGTTGAACAAACATGACACCATCGGCATCGATCTGGTGGCGATGTGTGTCAATGATATTGTGGTCGCTGGTGCCGAACCGCTGTTTTTCCTCGACTATTACGCCACCGGGAAACTCGAAATCGAGGTTGCCACCGATGTGGTCAAGGGGATCGCCAGGGGGTGTGAACTGGCCGGTGCCGCCCTGACGGGGGGTGAGACTGCTGAGATGCCTGGCATCTATGACCGTGGCGACTACGACCTGGCCGGCTTCTGCGTGGGTATTGCGGAGAAGAGCCAGCTGATCCTACCGGACAGGGTTAAAGCAGGGGATGTGCTGATCGGCCTGGCCTCATCCGGCCCCCACTCCAATGGTTACTCACTGATCCGTAAGATACTTGAGGTTAGTGAGGCGAGCCTGAACCAGCCCCTGGCTGGAACCACCCTGGGTGAGGCGTTGCTGGAGCCCACCAGAATCTATGTCAAATCCCTGCTGGCGCTGATGCAAAAGGTAGAGATTCATGCCCTGGCCCATATCACCGGAGGCGGCCTGCCAGAAAACCTGCCCCGGGTACTGCCGGCCGATTGCTGTGCCATCATCGACAGCAGCAGTTGGACCCTGCCCCCCGCCTTCGAATGGCTACGACAGCAGGGCAACCTGGCCTCTGATGAGATGCTCAGAACCTTCAACAGTGGCGTCGGGATGGTGGTCTGTGTCTCGGCAGATGATGCGGAAACCACGCTGGCGCTTCTTGATGAACAGGGTGAAAACGCCTGGAAACTGGGTAGCATCGAGCCCGCTGACAGCCGGCGGCAGGGTGTGGTGATCACCGGACCACTCGCATGACCAGCACTCAGCACCCGAAGGTTGTGGTGCTGATCTCCGGTAATGGCTCCAATCTGCAGGCAATCATCGATGCCAGCCAGCACGACCTGCCGATCGAGATTGCAGCGGTTATCAGCAATCGTCCTGAGGTGTACGGTCTGCAACGGGCCTCATCAGCGGCCATCGAAACCGCCGTGCTCGACCATCAGGCCTTTGCCGACCGGGCAAGCTATGACCAGGCCCTGACCGAACTGATCGACAGTTACCAACCGGAGCTGGTGGTACTCGCCGGATTCATGCGCATCCTGACAACACCCTTCGTGCGCCACTATGCCGGGCGGCTGTTGAACGTCCACCCTTCCCTGCTGCCCAAATACACAGGTCTGCATACCCATAAACGGGCACTCGAGGCTGGTGAACAATTGCATGGTGTGAGTGTACACTTTGTCACAGAAGAGCTGGATGGGGGTCCACTGATCGCCCAGGCTCAGGTAACCGTGCTACCGGAGGATGACCCGCAGAGCCTGGCTGCACGGGTGTTGGAAAAGGAGCATCAGCTCTATCCACTGGTTGTGGGTTGGTACGCACAAAAGCGGCTGCAACTCAACGAGACTGGAGAGGTCATTCTGGATAATGAAAAACTTCTTCAACCTGTGGTCTATGCACCGCAGGACACGATCCGCTGAACCAACCATGGCCCGGCATGCCACCTTCCGAGCTGGGCTGCTGGGGATGTTTCTGACCTGTTTCATCACTCTGAACGCCGCTGCCGATGCTCTTTTGAAGCCGTTTTCTGCAGAATTCACCGTACATAGAAACATCCTGCCCCTTGGGCGACTGACCTTAAGCCTGCAACTGAAACCGGACGGCTCCTATATCTACACCGCTCACAGCCAACCCAGCCTGTTGGCGAATCTTTTCAGCCGCAACGAAGTGATCGAAGAGAGCCAGGGGCGATACCTGGAGGGGAGAGTCGTTCCCCACCGCTACACCTACCGGGACAAGGATCAGCAGTCAGAAAACAGTGAGGTGAGTTTCGAATGGCAATCCGCGCATGCCGCCACAACCAGCCAGGGTGTCACCTGGTCCCAGCCGATCGGGGATGCCACACAGGATAAACTCAGCCAGCAGTTACAGGTCAGGCTCCATCTGGCTCAGGGCAATCAGCAGGTCAGCTATCAAGTGGCGGATGGCGGAAAAGTAAAAACCTATCATTTCCAGGTCGTTGGAGAAGAGACCGTGGCATCGTCCAACGACAGCTTCAGTTGCCTGCGGGTAGAGCGCAGTAAAGGAGACGGCGCATCGGACTATACCATCTGGTTCGCCAGGGAGCTGGGTTACCTACCGATAAAGATCGAGCGCACCCAGAGCGGTAAGCTCTACCGGATGGTGTTGGATGAGCTGCATATCCCTGAGGAACCTCTGGTTGCGGAAACCAGTTCCTGATCCTAGGGCCTTGATTGGCGCTTTTTCAGCCACAACAGGGCGAATTGGATGAGTGTTCACAGACCCTAGTGCTACTCCTGCAGCAGCAGGTTCATGACATTCTTGAACAGCCCTCCCGGGGCGATGGTGATCGAGGCATTGTCATGATTCAGCTCCTGCAGATCGTACTGGGTCACTTCGACTCCCGCCTCACGATACATCTCTGCGGATAATTTGATGTCATCCTCCCAGCGCGATAGAAAATCCTCACTGGGTGTAACATAGACAATCCGGCCCACCTCTTCCTGGATCAGTTTGGAGGCGCATCTTGGACAGGGAGGATGGGTGACGTAGACAGTACAGCCATTCAGCCCCCTCTTGGCGAAGATCATCGCATTCTCTTCTGCATGGATGGTCAGATTGAGCTTGCAGTTACGATTCGTCAGTCGTTCCGGCTTATCCTCCACCCCGGCAGCAAAACCGTTGTAGCCCAGTGAGATGATCCGGTTGCCATCGGTAATCACCGCACCGACCTGAGAGGAGGGATCCTTGCTCCAGGCAGAGATATAGGCAGCCAACCCCAGAAACCGGGTATCCCACTTAGTCATCCGAAACAGGACCTGTTTAGGGGAACAGCCAAACTTCTCTCCTCACGCCATCTCTGGCACGCAACTTGGGACAACAGGGGCGATCTGGCGAGTCTTAATCAGGCTTAACTCTCACCGGTGGGAGCCGCTTTTGCCGCTGCCTCTTCCATCATGCCTTTCAACTCACCGCTCTGATGCATCTCCAGAGTGATGTCACAACCACCGATCAACTCACCATCGATATAGATTTGCGGAAAAGTCGGCCAATCGGCAAATCGAGGGAGATTCTCAAAAATTTCCGGATCGGCCAGCACATTCACATAGGCGAAGGGAACACCGCAATCCTGGAGTGCGGCAGCCGCCCGGGAGGAGAAGCCGCACATGGGAAACTGGGGCGTGCCTTTCATGTAGATCACGATCGGATTACTCTCGACCTGCTCTTTGATTCGATCCAATACTTCCATCGTTTACACCTCGAATAGTCGTTTATCGTGCTTATTTGGTGTCCTTCCTGGCATTTTCAAGCACGGTTCCAGTAGGGAAATTCTAACGCTTTGGCAGTTAAGAAAAAACCTCGAATCGACAATGCTTACTCAGTATCAATTCCATCGCCATCTGTAAAACCATATTGCTATCATGGTAAAGTTACACTCCAGAGGATCGATACTACAGTAGATCCCTCAATACAAGGTCGGTTCCTGCCCATTGAAATATGCGCAATACCTTTAATATTTCAATAGTTTTCAGATCTTAATTCATTTGACAAAGTTGCGCCCCGGAAGTAAAAAAATCAGCACAATTAAACAAACTGTTTGTAATCATTCATTCTTTTGGCTCACCCTATTGAATCAGCTGAACAAAGCCACGTGACCAAGGACAGAAATCCAGAAATCAATCGCCGTATCTCCCTGCTGGAAAGCCACGTGGGCTTCAAGCTGGATACCATCCTGAAGCATGCTCTCAAGACCAGGGATAGCTACACCCTTGAGCATTCCGAGCGGGTGGTTCTGCTGGCTGAACAGATTGGCCACCAACTGGGGCTGACTGAGCACCAGATGGATATTCTCTCGTTGGCCGCTGGATTTCACGATATCGGCAAGATCGGTATTGCGGATCAGGTTCTGTTGAAGCCGGGCAAGCTATCAAGGGATGAGTACGATGACATCAAGCAGCACCCCATCATCGGAGCGAACATGCTCAGAAGCCTGGGCAACCCGGTGCTCGAAGAGGTTGCCCTCTGCGTGCTGCACCATCATGAGCATTGGGACGGCAAAGGCTACCCTGACGGACTGCAAGGCGATGAGATCCCAACGATCTCGCGCATTATTGCGGTGGTAGACGCCTACGATGCCATGACCACAACCCGCAGCTACCGGAGTGAGATCGAGATTAAGCAGGCACTCGATATTATCAAACAGGAGAGTGGTAAACAGTTCTGCCCGAAAGCAGTGGAAGCAATTTTGGAACTCTGCTCAAAACAAACTCTCAAAGGCCAGCTCTGCTCTTAATTCACCCGGCGAGCAATCAGTGCACCGCCAACTGCCTTTGCAACCAGAACTCAAATAGCGCGATGTGCCAAAGTTTGCTGCCTCGAATCCGGGTGTGATGCATCTCTGGAGCCGCCAACAGCATGTCGACATAGGATTGGCGAAACACCCCTCTCTCGCGGGCCGCCTGGCTGTTCAGAATATCCTGCATGAACTCAAGAAATTCCCCCCGTACATATTTCAGGGCCGGCATCGGAAAGTAGCCTTTGGGCCGATCGATGACCGCATCAGGCACAATCCCTCTCGCCATCGCTTTCAACGGGTACTTACCCCCGTCCCGCAACTTCAACTCCGGTGGGCAACGGGCGGCCAATTCAACCAGATGGTGATCGAGAAACGGAACACGGGCCTCCAATCCCCAGGCCATGGTCATATTATCGACCCGCTTCACCGGATCATCGACAATCAGCATGGTCTGATCCAGATAGAGAACCGCATCGATCAGGGAGTCAGCGTCGCTCTCCTGCAGTCTGTTGGCAATCAGTTCACGGGTATGGTCACCGGCGCCATAGCGATCCGTAACCATTCGCAGATACTCATCATGATCCCGATCGAAATAGTGTTTGGCAAAACGGTCGACGGCTTCTCCCTGCTTCTCCTGCATGATCCTCGAGTACCAGAAGTAGCCACCAAACACCTCATCGGCACCCTGCCCCGACTGCACCACTTTGATCTGCTGCGCCACCTGTTCGCCGAGCAGAAAGAAGGCCACCGCATCCTGTCCGAACATCGGTTCCGACATCTGATCTACCGCCTCCGGCATGCGCTTGAGTACCTCTCCATTGGGCACCAGAAATTTGTGGTGCTGGGTCTGATAGCGTTCGGCTACCGGATCGGAATATTCGAACTCATTGCCCTTCTCTTCCGGCTGATCCTCAAAGCCAACCGAAAAGGTCCGCAGGTCTTTGACCCCGGCTTCGGCCAATAGCGCCACCAGCAGACTGGAATCGAGGCCTCCGGAGAGCAGTACGCCTACCGGTACGTCGGCAATCTCATTGCGTTTACGAACCGCCTCCCTCAATTCATCGTGTATCGCATCCAGCCAATCCTGATCTGACATCGGACGATCTGTGCGGGTTGCGCTGTAACTCCAGTATCGACTTAGTCGCTGGGTGCCGTTGGCCTCAATGGTCATGGTATGACCGGGTGGCAGTTTGCGTATACCTTTGAAAATGGTGTGTGGTGCAGGCACCACCCCATGCAGTGTGAATTGATAGTGCAGTGCGAGCGGATCCAGTGTCGTGTCCACCCCGCCTGCCGCAAGCAGCGCCTGGGTGTTGGAGGCAAAACGCAGTACTTTGCCATTCTCAGCGTAATAGAGCGGCTTGATGCCGAACCTGTCCCTGGCCATGAACAGGCTTTGATTTTGCGCATCCCAGACAGCAAAGGCGAACATGCCTGACAGGCGCTCGACACAGTCCACCCCCCAGGCGTGGTAGGCCTTGAGAATGACCTCGGTATCCCCGTTGGAGAAGAAGCTGTATCCAAGTCCCTTCAGGGTTTCACGCAGCTCTTTGTAGTTATAGATGGTGCCGTTGAAGACCAGCGCAAGGTTCAACTGCTGATCGACCATCGGCTGATTGGCATGCACCGACAGGTCGATGATCGCCAGGCGACGATGCCCCAGCGCCAACGGCCCATCACTGTAGCTGCCGCCGTGATCCGGTCCACGTCGCCGAATCTGATGATTCATCCGATCGATCGTCACCAACTCAGCATGGCCACCATCAAAACGCAGTTCACCACAAAATCCACACATAAATCTATCCAGTTATCCGTTTGCTGCCAAAGCCTTGAGGCGTTTCATATCAACCCGGCGACCATAGTCTTTCCGGCAGATGACTTCAATAATGAGTTCGAACCTGTCTGCTTGCAACCTGGCGAATCGGCCCGATTTGTTAACGAATGCCTCACTTGCTTTACAAGCTGGGTTATCATCCCCGCTGACAAGATCAAAAAAGGACAGGATAATGTCACGGATGACAGATCCCTCTCACACAACACCTGAACTGAGCCGCGCCAGAGCCATTCTTCAGAACAGCTTTGGCTATCACCAGTTCCGCGACCCCCAGGAACAGATTATCGAACAGCTGCTGCACGGCGGCGATGCCCTGGTGATCATGCCCACCGGCGGCGGTAAATCCCTCTGTTTCCAGATTCCATCGATGCTCCGATCCGGGGTTGGGATCGTCGTATCCCCCCTGATTGCCTTGATGAAGGACCAGGTCGACAGCCTCAACCAACTGGGTATCAGCGCCGCTTACCTGAACTCGAGCCTGGCTCCGGATCAGGTCCGTCAGATCGAGGCTCAACTGTTGGCCGGCGAACTGGATATGCTCTATGTCGCGCCGGAGAGACTCCTCACACCGCGTACTCTCGAACTGTTGCAACAGACCCGGCTGGCCCTGTTTGCCATTGATGAGGCCCACTGTGTTTCCCAATGGGGTCACGACTTCCGTCCCGAGTATATCCAACTCAATCAACTGACCCACCACTTCCCCACGGTACCGCGTATCGCCCTCACTGCCACTGCGGATAAGGCGACCCGAAATGAGATTGTTGAACGGCTCGGTCTGCAGAATGCCGAAAAATTCATTGTCGGTTTCGATCGTCCCAATATTCGTTATCAGATCATGGAGAACGACGGCAACAGTCGACAGCGTCTATTGAACTTCATCGAGAGCGAGCACCCTGGGGAGGCGGGAATTGTCTATTGTCTCTCCCGAAAACGGGTCGATGATATCGCCAGCTGGCTGCAGTCCAAGTACATCAATGCCCTGCCCTACCACGCGGGACTGGACAGTCAGACCCGACAACACAACCAGAACCGTTTTCTACGGGAAGATGGCATCGTCATCGTCGCTACCATCGCCTTCGGCATGGGAATCGACAAACCGGATGTGCGATTTGTCGCCCACCTCAATCTGCCGAAAAGTATCGAGGCCTATTACCAGGAGACTGGTCGGGCCGGACGGGACGGCCAACCCGCAGATGCCTGGATGATGTATGGATTGCAGGATGTCATTACCCTACGACAGATGCAGGCATCTTCAGAAGCCGACGAGGCACACAAACGGATCGAAAGACATAAGCTCGATGCCATGCTGGCACTGTGTGAAATAACCGCTTGTCGCCGTCAGACCCTGCTGGATTACTTCTCCGACCCATTGGATGCTCCCTGTGGCAATTGCGATACCTGCCTGCAGCCACCGCAAACCTGGGATGCCACCGAAGCGGCACAGAAAGCCCTCTCCTGTGTCCACCGAACCGGACAGCGGTTTGGGGTTAACTATTTAATCGATGTTCTACTCGGCAAAGAGAACGATCGGATCAGTCGCTTTGCCCACCATCAGGTCAGCACCTACGGTATCGGCACCGAGTTCAAAGCGGGAGAGTGGCGGGGTATCTATCGGCAACTGATCGCCCATGGGCTGCTGGCGGTTGATCTGCAGGGGCATGGCGGCCTGCATCTGACAGAGAAGAGCCG
The DNA here is from genome assembly GCA_019100305.1 of Candidatus Thiodiazotropha taylori. Classification (GTDB taxonomy): domain Bacteria; phylum Pseudomonadota; class Gammaproteobacteria; order Chromatiales; family Chromatiaceae; genus Thiodiazotropha. The sequence goes on from JAHRHW010000045.1 coordinate 16,427, forward strand.
CCCGGTACTACGCGGTGAATCCAAACTGCTGCTGCGCAAACTGCGTAAAGCATCAAAAACCAGAACACGCAAAGCGTCCTCTGACGAGTCGATCAAACCGATCGACCAGCAGATCTGGGAGGCATTGCGGTCATTGCGGCTTACGCTGGCTGAAGAGCAGGGAGTACCGGCCTATATGATTTTTCACGACGCCACACTGATGGAGATGATGGAGAGGCG
>JAHRHW010000392.1 GCA_019100305.1 Candidatus Thiodiazotropha taylori
GAAACAGCGCCTGACTGATGAAGTGGTAGTCCTTGCCATCCTCTTCACCAGGGCGCATTGACCGGGTGGTATGGGAGATGGAGACCTGCAGCGCCCCATCCTGCTGACGCAGCGCTTTCAATAGACTGGTTTTACCGGCGCCGGAGGGTGCCGAGAGGATGTACAACGTGCCTGTGGCCATATTGGGTCCTGGGGTACTTAAGGCTAAGGATTGATGCTGATGATTCGAGCCCGGTTTACTGATAATCGAAACTGGGGCGCTCACCTGGCGCATTGAAATAGGGCATCATTTTATCCGCTAGCTTGCCCAGTGTCTCGGCTCGATTGGCCGGACTCGGGTGGGTACTGAGAAATTGCGGGGTCCGCCCGCCGGAGACCTCGCCCATCTTTTTCCACAGAGTAACCGCAGCGCGGGGGTCATAACCGGCCTTGGCCGCCAGCTCGATGCCGATTCTGTCCGCCTCCTCCTCGGCCGTACGGCTGTTGGGAAGATCGATCGCCAGCTTGGCCGCCATCAGCGAACCCGCCACCACCGCCCTGTTATCGGTTGATGCGGCAACGGCAGCAATGCCCAATTGGCTGGCTATCGCCACTGACATCTTCTCTGCAGTGTGCTTCGCCAGTGCATGAGAGATCTCGTGGGCGAGCACCTGGGCCAGCTCATCATCCGTCGGCTTGATCTTCTCCACCAACCCGCTGTAGAGCGCCATCTTGCCCCCGGCCATCGCCCAGGCATTGACCGTCTCTGGATCATCCAGCACCTTCATGCTCCAGGCCCACTTTTCGGTCTCAGGACGCAACTTCACCGCCTGAGCAATCAGCCGACCGGTGATCCGCGCCACCCTTGCCTTGAGCAGCGGATCGTTATCCAGCTTGCCCTCTTCCTGGTAGGGTTTCAGCATCTCGGTATAGGCTGTTTTCGAGGAGTTGATCGCCATCTCCTCACTGACGATCATCAGCTGCTTGCGTCCGGTGGGGCTGGTGGCGCAGGCAACCAGGGTGAACAGAATCAGGATTAAGATAAGGCGGTTAAAAACTTTCATGGTATTGAGACAGATCCACAGGTTGTCAGGTCTGATTTTAATCATGAGGTCCTTTTACAGGCCCCAGGTTTCTGACACTAAAACTGACCACTATTCTGCGCTTTAGATCCCCGCATTACCAACTCCGAATCAAGCCTAGGGATTGCTCTGGATTCATACACACACTCCAGACAAAAAAATTTAACAATCCCCCCCAATCTGTACGCCATCGATTGACTAAAGCCAAATACACACTCTGCCGATAACCCTATAGTTAGTTTAGGGATCAACAACAGCCAATCGCCAATCCCTAAAATCACTAAGGCTTAAATGGACTTGACCAGATAGGACAACCAATTTGAAAGATCAAAGGAATCGCAGACGCCACCCACGCTTGAAAATTGATATTCCTGTGGTGATCGAATATCGATCCGAGAGCTTTGATAGTTGCCGGATGCTCAACTTTTCCCGTGGCGGCGTCTATCTATGCTGTAGCGATACCCGACTGAATGAGGCCCTACCCCACGGCTACATTTCGGAAGCCGATCGGGAAGAGATTCTTCTCAAAGTCCCGCAGGAGTCACAACAGGTACCGGCACGGGTCGTCTATTTCGACCACGGCGGCCTGGGGCTCTCTTTCACAAACGACAGCGGTATCAAACTTTATGAATCGCTCTACTCCCACAACCAGGTATCCGGCCCAGACTCGGAGATCCGGATTGCAGATCGACATCACGACCCAAAACAGCAGCATGATCTGCTGAATCAGATCAAGAAACTGACAAAACCCTATCTGGAGCACGGTTTAAGCGATTTTTTCTCAGTGGCTCAAAAGGAGCTGCAAAAAGTCATTTTTGATACGGTCGACCCCCAGGAGCAGTCCGGTCTCTTTTTCGCTCTCAACAGCCTGGAAAAGGACCAACGCAAACTCAATCAAGAGTTCATCGCACAATTTGAACATGGGTTTAACGACCTGATTGAGGGCAATGCACATGAAGCCGCCGCAAGCTCAGACAACAACCCTGAACTGTCCCTGGTGGAGACCCAGGAGATAGAAACCTGGATTCTGGTCAATGATGTGGCCCGTCGGGCCGAATCCGAGGTCTCCCGTCCGCTCTACCATATCGAGACCGCCCTCAGCCACCTCTGCCACAGCAACGTGCACAACGAACTCAATCCGATCGCCCCAATCAGCCTGCTGACCATCTTTAAAAATATACTGGATGGCTATCAGTTCGATACCAAAATCATACGCATATTACTGATTGCATTTCGCAGCACCCTGCTGAATGGCTTGAACCGCTTCTACGAAAATCTGTTGAAACAGATCAACAAAGCCCACATCGATGGCCTTGAAAGCCAATCCCAGGATGCGTGGACAATCATCAAGAGCAGTGACGCGCCTAGCATCCAAAACACCCCGATCGACCATCTGACTAAACTCAGTAATCTCCACCCGGACAGTGATGCCCAGGAACCGACCGAAGGCATGTCGGACAATGAACGCAAGGAAGTTATAAGCAGCCTGGCTTCCCTCTCAAGACTTCAGGCCGCCACCCTGCAGCAGCAGATCGAGAACATGATTCAGGAGGAGAGCTCAAAGCCGATCCAGCTTTCCGCTGAAGCACGGGCGGCAATCGGTGCCGGTGAGGAGCTGGTCGCCACCCTGAGTGAGGATCCATTGATTACCGATCAGATACGGGAGCTGATGGGCAGTCTTAAATTTCTCATCATCGAAGCAGTACTGCAGGATACCAGCCTGCTGGAGAACAGCGACCATCCCGTAAGACGGCTGCTCGATACGATCGAATGCCTGAAACCCTATGTCAATCGGGGAAGCCAACGTTCGTTACTGCGTGACCGGGATACTCAGCAGCTGAACCAGATGACCGAAGCCGTGGAGAGTGGCAAGTTCAATCATGTGGACGAGGTCAGCAGTGAACTGGAACGGCTGTTGAGCGAACAACGCAACCGTTTCGAAGCCAACCGAAAACTCTCCATCTCCCGCTGCCTCAAGGATGAAAAACTCCGGCGCGCGCAGTTGACTACCTACCAGGCACTCTCAAAGACTCTGCTCAATCAGACCATCTCACCGATCGTCGACAAACTGTTTCGCTTCGGCTGGGTCAATCTGATGGTACAGACCGCAGTCCTGGAAAAAGCCGACGAGAAAGGTTGGCAAGGCTATCTGCAGATCGTTGAGCTGCTGCATCGAATCTTTTCGGATACACCAGGAAAACATCAGCTGACCGCCAAGCAGCAACAGGCGATGATGACGATGATTCGCAAAGGCTTCACGGACTATCCGATCTACGCAGAGCAAGCCAAGTCATTTGAAGGGGAATTGCAACGACTGCTCGAGATCGGTGCGGAAGGTGACCGATTCCCCGACCTGCGGATCGAAGTGAATGAAGCCTACCTTCACCACTATTTTCAAGGTATGAACATCAATCGTTCCGGCAAGGGCCGCACAAAGACAGACGATCAGTGGCGCCACACGGTGAACAAGATCGAGCTGGATACCTGGTTGGTCAAACAGGATGAGAAAGGCCAGCTCAATGTTCTCAGTCTGGCCTGGAAAAACCCACAGACAGACCGCTATCTGCTGGTCGACGGGGATGGTTTTAAAGTACTCGATGAGAGCCTGGACGAATTGGCAGGCCGCTTTGCCGATCAACAGATCAGCGTAATGCAGTCTTCCACCAAGCCGATCGTGGAGCGCACCATCGAAACCATGCTTGCCAACAGTTACACAGACTTCAAGCAGGAATCCGAGATCGATTCGCTTACCGGACTCTACAATCGTCGGGCATTCGAGGCCGAACTGAGCAAATACCTCCATCAGACAGAGACAGATCGTGGAATCCTGCTGCAGATCGACCTGGACAGATTTCAGGTGGTGAATGACCTGTGCGGAT
>JAHRHW010000393.1 GCA_019100305.1 Candidatus Thiodiazotropha taylori
TGTGGGTGGAGAAAGAGCTGTTCCCCTGGATGCCCGCATGGGTTGAGCAACTGCTCAAGCGGTTGGGGTTTCAGCTGTTGGTTGACTACGATGATGCGATCTTTCACCGTTACGACCAGTCTGGATCCGTGCTGGTGCGAACCCTGCTGGGAAACAAGATCGATCGGGTGATGGCCAGCGCAACCCTGGTCATGGCCGGCAATGACTATCTGGCAAAACGGGCGGAAGCGGCAGGTGCACCCCGGGTGATGCGGCTTCCGACGGTACTGGATGTGGAGCGTTATCAGCCTAAAGCCGTAAGTGAGCATTCACCTTTTACGGTCGGTTGGATCGGCTCGCCCACCACCGCCGGCTATCTGGATCTGCTGCGTGAGCCCCTCTCTTCGGTCGCAGAAAAATACCCGGTTCGACTGATGGTGGTCGGTGCGCAGATCGAACCGATTGCCGGTCTGCCGGTGGAGTGTGTCGATTGGTCGGAAGCGCGAGAGGCAGAGCTGATCCAGCAGTTCGATGTGGGGGTGATGCCACTGGCGGACCGGCTTTGGGAAAAAGGAAAATGTGGCTATAAGCTGATCCAGTATATGGCTTGCGCGTTACCGGTCATCGCATCACCGATTGGGGTCAACCGGGAGATCGTCGAGCATGGGGTGGATGGTTATCTGGCTGAGGATGCGGCCGCCTGGGAGTCGGCACTGATCAGTCTGATCGAGAGTGCGCCACTCAGGCAGGAGATGGGTAGAATAGGTCGTGCCAAGGTAGAGCAGCACTACTCACTGGCGGTTATGACCGGGCGGCTGGTTTCAGCAATCAGGCAATCGGCAAAAGAGCAATAGCCGGGTAGTTGGGCCGGCTCTGAATATGTGGATTTCAGCGATAGGCAATCTTAAGAGAGTGGTTTCCGATACATGAAGCAGCAGCTTGTACTATTTGTTGTCAACGATGCCGGTTTTTTTCTCTCTCACCGGTTACCCCTGGCCCAGGCGGCGCGGGATCAGGGGTATAAGGTTGCGGTTGCGACACCCACTTCGGATGCAGTGGGACAGGTCGAGGCGGAGGGTTTCAGGCACTACGCCGTCCCCCTGAGTCGGGGCGGTGCCAATCCACTGGCCGAGATCAAGACAATTCTCGGTCTCTACAGGCTCTATAAAGAGCTGCAGCCGACCCTGGTTCACCATGTCACCATCAAGCCGGTGTTGTATGGCACCCTGGCTGCCCGCCTGGCCGGGGTTTCTGCGGTGGTCAACGCGATATCCGGACTTGGCTTTGTGTTTCTCGCCCGTGGCTGGTTCAGCTCCCTGGCCCGGGTGGCGGTATTGAACAGCTATCGCTGGCTCTTTTCCAGGGATCGCCTGTGGGTGATTGTGCAGAACAATGACGACTACCACTATCTGCTCGATGAGGGCTGCCTGAGCCAGGAGAAGATCGAGCTGATCCGGGGCTCCGGGGTCGATCTGTCTCAATTCAGTATGACTCCGGAAACGGCTCAGGTACCGTTGGTGGTCCTGCCAGCGCGGATGCTCTGGGACAAGGGGGTTGGAGAATTTGTTGCGGCCGCTCAGAAGTTGCACGCCATGGGGGTGAAGGCCCGCTTTGCCCTGGTCGGCGGTATCGATCCGAGTAACCCGAAATCAGTGCCAGCCAAGAAACTGGCTGAATGGGCACGGGAGAGTGATGTGGAGTGGTGGGGAAACCGGCAGGATATGTCCGCTGTGTTTCGGCGTGCCAACATCATCTGTCTGCCTTCGTACCGTGAGGGGCTGCCGAAGGTGCTGCTCGAGGCGGTCGCCAGCGGCCGGGCGATTGTCACCACCGATGTGCCGGGTTGTCGCGAAGTGGTGATCGATGGTGAAAACGGCCTGTTGGTCCCGGCCCGCCAGAGTGAGCCTCTGGCTGATGCGCTTGAGAGACTGATCAATCTGGAGGCGCTGCGCAAGTCGATGGGGGAGCGGGGTCGGCAGATGGCTGAGGCGGAGTTTTCCATCGAACAGGTGATTGAGCAGCACATGTCGATCTACCGGCAGGCACTCGATTCATGAAAAAGATCCTGGTTACCGGCGCGAATGGATTTGTCGGCACGCATCTCTGCCCCTATCTGGTCGAGCAGGGTTATTCGGTGAGAGCGGCGCTACGCCGCCAGCAGTCGGACTGGCCATTTGGCGAACAGGCGGTGGTCGGGGATATCTCCGCTGACAGTGATTGGCAGCCGGCCCTGCAGGGTGTGGATTGCGTCATCCACCTGGCGGGCCGTGCTCATGTGATGCGGGAGAGTAGCGACGACCCCCTCAGCCTGTTTCGTCAGGTGAACGTGGCGGGCAGTCTGCGCCTGGCGGAACAGGCGGTGGCCGCCGGGGTCAGGCGCTTTGTCTACCTGAGCAGTATCAAAGTCAACGGGGAGCGCAGTCAGGCAAAGCCCTTGGCGGCCGATGATCCAGCCAGGCCGGAAGATGCCTATGGCCAATCCAAATGGGAGGCTGAACAGGCCCTCAGGGAGTGCCTGGCGGATGGTAGAACGGAGCTGGTGATCGTCCGGCCGGTGCTGGTCTACGGGGCTGGTGTGAAGGGCAATCTGCAGAGTCTGGCGCGCTGGATTCGCAAGGGTGTACCGCTGCCATTGGCCCAGGTGGATAATCGGCGCAGCCTGGTTGGAATCGAGAATCTGCTCGATTTTCTGCAGCTCTGCATTGAGCATCCTGCAGCGGCTGGTGAAGCGTTTTTGGTGGCGGATGGTGAAGATCTCTCCACTCCCCGGTTGATCCGTATGCTGGCTCAGGCAATGGGGGTGAAGGCGAAACTCTTCCCGGTGCCGGAGCTGATGTTGCGTCTGCTGGGCAGGCTGAGCGGTAGATCGGCAGCCATTGACCGGTTGTGTGGCGATCTTCAGGTGGATCTCGATAAAAACCGGCGTCTGTTAGGCTGGACAGCCAAGCGATCTGTCGAAGCGGGCCTCAGGGATATGGTCGGAGGGAACTAGAACCATGCAGTGGATCCATCTGGGCGGACTGACTCTGATACTCTCGGCGCTGCTGACCTGGCTGCTGCGCCACTACGCCCTGCAACGGGGATTGATGGACAATCCCAATGCCCGCAGTTCCCACCTGATGGCAACCCCCCGGGGGGGTGGTCTGGCGTTTGTGCTGGTCTATTTGGGGCTGCTGTTGTGGGCAATCCTATTCGATCCGGCGCGATTGCAGGGAGTCGAACCACTGGCCTGGGTATTATTGATCGGCGGGGGGCTGGTGGCGCTGATCGGCTTCATCGATGACCATCGGGATCTGTCGGCGCGCCTCAGGTTCATGGTCCACCTGCTTGCGGCGGTCGTGGCTGTCGGTTTGATCGGCACGCCTGCGGTCTCTTTCGGCCCCTGGTTGAGCGCCGAAGGGTGGTGGCTGGGGATCCTGTTCGTGCCGCTGCTGGTGTGGCTGTTGAACCTCTACAATTTCATGGATGGTATCGACGGCATCGCCAGCCTGCAGGCGATCAGTGTGCTTTGCAGCGCTTCGATGATCCTGTTTCTCAATCACTCCGCTTCGCTGATCGTCCTCTGGCAGATCCTGCTCTGTTGCGGCGTGGCCGGTTTCCTGGTGTGGAACTGGCCCCCGGCAAAGATCTTCATGGGCGATGCAGCAAGCGGTTTCCTGGGATTCAGTCTGGGTGTGTTTGCCTGTTTCACCGCCCAGCACTTCAGCATCGATTTCTGGAGCTGGGTGATCCTGCTCGGGTTGTTCGTGACGGATGCCAGCTGGACCCTGGTGAGACGGATGCTGAACGGTGAGCAGTGGTATCGCCCGCATGCCAAACACGCCTATCAGATCCTCGCCCGTCACCGGCTCGCTCAGTTCCAGGCTGAGGGATTGTCTGCTGAGGAGTCGCGTACCAAAGCCCACCGCTGGGTGGTGCTGGCCGGCTTGACGATCAACCTTGGCTGGC
>JAHRHW010000394.1 GCA_019100305.1 Candidatus Thiodiazotropha taylori
GAGTGCGGCGCCGTTGCCATGCAATGACATATCGGCATGAGCCTGGTGGGCGTCAGGCATCAGCAGCGCGACAGCCAGAATGGCTGAAATTGAAACAACAACTTTGAGAATCAGTTGCATTATTCAGCCGCAGCGCACAAGCGCTCAAGCTCCTCCCAAAACCATTGGCTGGAATCTGGTGATTGCACTGACGGCACAGACAGCAATCGACCATTCACTGGAACCCATCAATGCAAGGGTTCCACACTGCTCCCTGCAAAACAGCTCGCGTATCCAGATTAGACGAGAGGTATCTACTGACTCCTGGTGTTGCCACCTATCCCATCTCATGGGATAGATCTATAAATTTAATATGTTAGGCCACATTGGTCAAATTCTTATTAAGAAATCATTTTAACTTGAGAAAAGCGAGATCAAGTCATTCAGGAACCTCTGCCCCAATGAGGAGGCACAGAGCCGCTGCTCAACGGGCTGCAACAATTCTCGCTCCACAGCCTGCTGCAACGCTGTTTCGATCTGTTGTAAGCCGACGCCTGTGCGGCACTCAAACAGATTCAGCTCCACCCCTTCAAGCAGACGCAGCGCATTCATCATGAACTCCACCACCAGGTCCTCCTCAGCAAGCAGCCGCTCACCCTGGATGAAGCCAGAGGTTTTGTCTGCGGCGAGATAGGCGTCCGGATGGCGCTGCTTCCAGAAGCGTTTCACCCGGCCGTCGGCCAGGCTCAACTTGGCATGAGCCCCAGCCCCGATTCCCAGATAATCGCCAAACCGCCAATAGTTCATATTGTGCCTGCACTCACGCCCCTGTCGAGCGTAGGCAGAAACTTCGTAGTGGCTGTAGCCGGCATTGGCGAGCAGCTCCATCCCCTGTTGCTGCATCAGCCAGAGTTGCTCATCATCCGGTACAGCCGGTGGTACATGATGAAATGGCGTATTGGGTTCCAGGGTCAGTTGATAGTAGGAGAGATGCTCACTGTCGAGTTCAATCGCCGCCGCCAGATCCGCCTCCGCCATCGTCAGAGTCTGCTCAGGCAGGCCAAACATCAGGTCGATATTGATGTTGTCAAAACCCGCCTTTCTTGCCTGTGCAAAAGCATCTTGTGCCTCCTGGGGGGAGTGAATTCTGCCCAGCGCCTGCAGCATCGACGACTGCAGACTTTGAAAACCCAAGGAGAGACGATTCACCCCGGCCTGCCGGTAACCGGCGAAGGAGTCGGCTTCCACTGCACCCGGATTGGCTTCCAGGGTGATCTCCATCGACTTGGCAAAGGCAAACCGCCGCTCAATCCCCTGCAGCAATCTGGCAATGGCTGTGGACGAAAACAGACTCGGAGTACCCCCGCCGATGAAGATTGATGAGAGCTGCCGGCCGTCGGTCAGCTTGCTGTCCAAACTCAGATCGTTCAGCAGTGCATCCACATAGGCCTGCTCAGGCAGACCCTGTTTAACCGCGTGGGAGTTGAAGTCGCAATAGGGACATTTGCGCACACACCAGGGGATATGAATATAGAGTGACAGGGGAGGGGAGATCACTTTCGGCTTACCGACTCTAATGGCAGGTCGTTATGCGGTTTTTGTGATTGCCGCAAATGGACGCGAATCACCGCCAGCTGACGCAAATGAATGAATGTTCATTGAGGCCAGATTAGCCTCTTTCCATTTGCGGCAATTAGCGGTGTTTTGTGTCCATTCGCGGCTAAAGATCAATCACAAAACAATACAACAGTTCAGCCTTTGTCTCTGGCCTTCAGATAGGCGAAGTCGGATATCGACCCCCACTCTCTTGAGCCCTTGAGAAAGTTCATATAGGAGTTGTAGACCTTCTTGGCGAAGGCGTCCTTGGCCGCCAGCTCCTCAACCACTTCGCTGGAGAATTTGCGCAGGGTGGCCAATACGTCGTCCGGGTAGATACGGATATCAACCTTATGTTTCTCAACCAGGGTCTTCAGCGCAGCAGGATTACGTGCCGTGTACTCGGCCAGCATCTCCTGGTTGGCTACCTTACAAGCGTTCAGCACAATCGCCTGTAGATCCTTGGGCAAGGCAGTGAACGCCTTCTCGTTGATGATTGCCTCAAGGGTTGTGCCAGGCTCATGGAATCCTGGAAAGTAGTAGTACTTGGCCGCCTTGAAGAGGCCGAACGCCAGGTCGTTGTAGGGATTCACCCACTCCGTTGCATCGATTGCACCAGACTGCAGCGAAGTGAAGAGTTCACCACCCGGCAGGTTGACCGGTGTCCCTCCGGCCCGTTTGAGCACCTCACCGCCCAATCCCGGAATTCGCATCTTCAATCCTTTCAGATCAGCGACGCTGTTGATCTCTTTATTGAACCAGCCCCCCATCTGCATACCAGTATTGCCACCCGGCGCCGGGATCAGGCCAAACGGTTTGTAGAGCTCCTGCCACATCTCCAGTCCACCACCGAAATAGAGCCAGCCGTTCATCTCCTGGGCGGTCAGACCGAAAGGCACGGTGGAGAAGAACTGCGCCGTTTCACTTTTGCCTTTCCAGTAGTAGGCCGCACCGTGACCCATCTCAGCGGTTCCGCTGGCCACCGCATCAAACACCTCGAAGGCGGGTACCAGCTCTTTGGCACCATAGACTTTGACATGCATCCGCCCGCCACTCATCTCATTGATGACCTCGGCCAGCTTGTTGGCACCGGTTCCCAGACCGGGAAAGTTCTTCGGCCAGGTGGTCACCATCTTCCATTTGATCTTGGCTTTCGCCTCGGCAACGCTGGCTGTGGAGAGGCCAACACCGGTCGCCAGTGCGCCAGCACCAACCTTTGTTATAAATTCACGACGTTTCATGTAACCCTCCGGTCTGTCTGTTATTGCTATTTGATGTGCTTATTGTTTTGCCTATTGAAATAACCAGGTCCTGTTAACACTAAACCAATCGGCCCTAGCAGGGTGACAGGTTGGCATAAGCAACCACCAGCCACTTGGTACCAACCTCTTCAAAGTTAACCTGCACCCGGGCACTCTGCCCTTGACCCTCTGCGTTCAGCACCACGCCTTCACCAAATTTAGCATGGCATACCCGTTGTCCCAGATTAAACCCGCACTGCTGGGTGGTTTCAAGGTAGGGTGAGTCGCCATAGATCGGTTGACTGCTCGCCGGTCCGGCCCGTACCTCCCGCATCAGCTCTGCTGGGATCTCGCGGATGAATCTGGAGGGCAGGGGATAGCTGTCACTGCCATGCAGCCGTCGACTTTCCGCATGACTCAGATAGAGCACCTTCATCGCCCGGGTGATGCCCACATAACAGAGTCTGCGCTCTTCTTCGAGGCGAGCGGGATCATCCGCCGACATACTGTGTGGAAACAGCCCCTCTTCCATACCGACGAGAAATACCAGTGGAAACTCCAACCCCTTGGCGGAATGGAGGGTCATCAGTTGCACACAATCCTCATAGGGATCTCCCTGGGCCTCACCCGCTTCCAATGCGGCGTGGGAGAGAAAGGCATCCAGCTCCTCCAGCTCATCATCCTCACCCCATTCAAACTGACGGGTGGCATTGACCAGCTCTTCCAGATTCTCCTTACGATCAATCCCTTTGCCATCGCGGCTCTTGGCAAAGTGCTCCGGCAAACCGCTGGCGTTCAATACCTGATCCACCTTCTCGGCGAGGGTCAGGTCTCTGGTTTCGACCTTCAACTCTTCCAGCAGGTCGATAAACTTCTGCAGGGCCGTGGCGGCTCGCTTCGCCATACCGCCACCCTGTACCAGCTCACTGGCAGCCTGCCAGAGAGAGCAGTCGAACATCCTGGCGTGACTGCGCAACGCCTCCATGGTCTTGGCACCGATGCCTCGTGGCGGCATATTCACTGCCCGCTCGAAACCGCTGTCATCATGGAAGTTACTAAGCAGACGCAGATAGGCC
>JAHRHW010000395.1 GCA_019100305.1 Candidatus Thiodiazotropha taylori
CCTGCACGCAAATCACCCTCGAACAGGCGCTGCATTTCTGTCCCTGGTAACCAAAGGCCGATTCGACCACCCCTTTGACCGCCTCATCCAGATCCGCATCCTGATCAATGATGATGGCATTTTTTCCACCCATTTCAGCGATCACTTTTTTAATCTGACGCTGGGACTCTGAAAGCCCTGTCACTACGTTTAGCAAGTGCAACCCAACCTCTTTGGAGCCGGTAAAGGCGACAAAATTGGTTCTTGGATCACGCACCATCGCCTCGCCAATCACAGCGCCACTACCTGGAAGATAGTTCACAACGCCTTCAGGCAAACCAATCTCCTGCAAAAGTTTACACAAATGCCACACCACGATTGGCGTCTCAGAAGCGGGCTTCAAGACGACACAATTGCCACACACGATTGCTGCAGCAACCATACCAACAGGGATGGCCAATGGAAAATTCCATGGCGGCAGGATGACTCCGATCCCCAGTGGAAGATATTCGTGTGTATTTATCTCACCCGGCATATTGGGCTGTTCGATGGTGTCGAAGCGACGGGAGATCTTTGCATAGTAGTTAAGAAAATCGATCGCTTCTGAAACATCCGCATTCGCCTCCTGCCACCCTTTACCTGCTTCTTTGACCTCCCAGGCGGCAAACTCATCCTGATGCTCAATCAACTTCGATGCCGTCGCTTGAAGCAGATCGGCTCTTTCAGCGAAACTTTTCCGCCCCCAGTCACGTTGTGCATCGACCGCTCTCTGCAGAGCCACTTCCGCATCATCCTCACCCGCCTGAACCACACGTCCCACCACCTCATCAGGATTGGCTGGGTTGGTGGATTCAAGAAAAGTCTCTTCAATTGCCAAATGGCCTTTGAGTAACAGCGGATAGGTCTTCTCCAGATTCTGTTCAACCGAAGCTAACGCAGCGGAAAAATTTTCACGCTCCGACTGTTGGGTAAATCTGTGCAGTGGTTGATTGATGAACTCCGCCTCAAACTCTGAGCGCCGATTCTCACCAATCAGCGGTGGCGCGAGAACTCTCTCAACATCCGCACTCTCCGACACCGGCAATATCGATTGGTCCGATGTATTTTCGAGCAAGCGCCGAACCAGATAGGCAATGCCTGGCAGCATCTCGCCATACGGCATGTAGAGCCTCAGTTTCAGCGCGCGATCGGTAATCAGTTCCTCAAGCTCATCAGACATACCGTATAACATCTGAAACTCATAGCTGTCCGGCGAACGCTGCGTCTGACCGGCCAACACAACGGCACAGGCAAGACTGCGGATGTTATGGGTTGCTATCGCAGGATAGATCAGGGGCGATGCAAAAAGCCGTTTTAAACAACGTTCATAACATCCATCCGTTTCAGCTTTGGTCTGCCACACCGGTACACTCCAGCCCTGCTGTCGTGCAATCACACTCTCCATATCCCAGTAGGCGCCACGAACCAGTCTGACAGAGACAGGCACGCCACGCTGTTCAACCCACTCAAGCAGTTCACTCAAATCCTCATCACTCTCCTTGAGATAGGCCTGCAACACCACGCCAAGACCCTGCCACTCCCGATAGGAGGGCTGCATGGCGAGATGTTTAAAGACTCTGAGAATGATCGCTTTGTAGTCATACTGCTCCATATCGAGACAGAGGCTTATCCCCGCACCCATTGCCGCATCACAGATCGGCTTCAAACGCTCTAGCAGGATCTCAACAGCGCCATCCGTATCGACCGGTGTAATTTGTGAATAGAGTGATGAGACCTTGAGTGAAAGGTTCAGATCGTCAATCCCTTGCCTGGAGAGTTGCTGGATCAGATCAAGGTAGGCCTGCTGATAGGCAAACGCCTCTTTTTCACTGACAGTCTCCTCACCAAGCAGGTCGAGACTGGTATGGATACCCCTGCGCTGTAGCCCGGATATGGAATCGATGATCTCAGCCGCGCTTTCACCGCCGATGAATCGATGCGCCACACCTTTCACAGCGGCCCTGATCACCGGCGCCATGAAAACTGGCAGGGAATAGAGGGAGATCCGTTTGATTCCCCAACTGATCAGCGCGGGGAGACTTCCCGGGTCCACTTCACCAAAATACTCTTTGAAATGCCTGACCAGGATCTTGTCATCATTCAGCATCGGCACGGCATCGATAAACCGAAGTGCTTGGGTGCGCAAATGATGATCAGCTATCAACTGGGGAAGTAATCGATCGATCCAGCCGGACCGATTTTCCCCTTGCTTGAGCTGACGCTGTTGCCACATCTGGCGGCCAACTTGCTGAATCTCGTCTTCAAACGACCTGTCCACCTGCAACTCCTGTCACCGTTTTTTTAATTAAAGTTTAGTCGGCTTCCTTTTGCTCAGGGGTAACAGAAAACACTTTTCTGCCCCATAACGAACTTTTACAACACGCAAACAAGCAAATGCATCTTTCTGGTGCTCTATCCATTTACCCTTCGCACCGCTTTGGGTCAGATCATTGAAAAACCGCAAGAAGGAAGCGCCAAAACTGTGCGTATAAAACAACCCGACCGCACCAAAACGAGTTATCTAATTGAAATAAAACAATTATTAATAGTTGGCACAGTACATGCGATAAGGCTCCTCAGACCAAAACGTCGACTCTAACGAAATAGGACAAATAACAGATGAGCATATCGAAACAGAAACTAAAGCAATTGGTTCTCGGCACAGCTACAGGTCTTGCACTCTCCATCACCTCGATTGCACAGGCATCCGATACCGTCAAGGTCGGTATTCTGCATTCACTCTCCGGCACCATGGCGATCAGTGAGACCACCTTGAAAGACACCATGCTGATGTTGATCAAAGAGCAGAATGCAAACGGCGGCCTGCTTGGTAAACAGTTGGAGCCGGTCGTGGTCGATCCTGCTTCAAACTGGCCGTTATTCGCGGAAAAAGCGCGTGAACTGCTCAGCAAACACAAAGTCTCTGCAATCTTCGGTAACTGGACTTCAGTTTCCAGGAAATCTGTGCTTCCAGTGGTCGAGGAGTTGAATGGCCTGCTCTTCTATCCGGTACAGTATGAAGGTGAAGAGTCCTCCAAGAACGTTTTCTATACCGGTGCTGCACCAAACCAGCAGGCGATTCCGGCGGTTGACTACCTGATGAATGAGATCGGTGTAAAACGCTGGGTTCTGGCCGGTACCGACTATGTCTACCCACGTACCACCAACAAGATTCTCGAAGCCTATCTGAAAGGCAAGGGAGTGTCTGACAAGGACATTCTGATCAACTACACGCCGTTCGGTCATTCCGACTGGCAGTCCATCGTTTCGGATATCAAGAAATTTGGCTCCACCGGTGTCAAAACCGCCGTGGTCTCAACCATCAACGGCGATGCCAATGTCCCCTTCTACAAAGAGCTTGGTAACCAAGGAATCTCTGCTGAGGACATTCCGGTCGTCGCCTTCTCGGTCGGTGAAGAGGAACTCTCGGGTATCGACACCAAACCTCTGGTCGGTCATCTCGCCGCATGGAACTATTTCATGAGCGTGGATAGCGAAGCCAATGAGGAGTTCATCACCGCCTGGAAGAGTTTCATCAAAGATGACAAGCGGGTAACCAACGATCCAATGGAAGCCCACTACATCGGCTTCAACATGTGGGTCAAAGCGGTAGAAAAAGCCGGCACCACAGATCCTGAAGCGGTCCAGGAAGCCATTATTGGTGTTGCTGTTCCTAATCTTACCGGTGGCCTGTCAGCGATGATGCCCAACCACCATGTCACCAAACCCGTATTGATTGGTGAGATTCAGGAAGATGGGCAGTTCGAAGTGGTCTGGGAGACATCAGGCCTGGTGGCCGGTGACGCCTGGTCAGACTTTCTGCCCGGCTCCAAGGATATCATTTCCGACTGGAGAGCCCCCCTTGCCTGCGG
>JAHRHW010000396.1 GCA_019100305.1 Candidatus Thiodiazotropha taylori
CATCGCCAACTCCGTATCGATTCCGTAGCGATCGGCAAAGCTGGTGATCACCGCCTGAGCACAGTTGCAACCGTCACAGAAATGTTTCACCGCAAGTTGAGGGTCTGTATCAGCATTGCTGAGTTCATCATCGGATGTCTGACTGTTATTCATTACTTAATCTGTTCCGTGTTGGGGGTATCAACTTTACCAGTTCTCAACCTGGTAACTAAATTCTGATGATCTTCAGATTGAAGGCATTCATTAGACTTTTTAAGCACCCCCATTGGATTTCCCTACTGTCGAATTACACCTTGAAAAAAGTCAGTTTGACCCCCATCAAAATGAGCTTAGGCTGTCACCATGCCATATAATCAGGGTCTATCCGAACGCGGAACTGCATTAAAAGATGAAATTACAAGGATATCAACGACATATTGACAGGTTGAATGAATGGAATCGGGATAACTTCAAAGCGCTTTACTTCGATTCTCATCTTGTGGGCCATCTTAAAGAACCGGTCTGGTCCTTTTTGAGCAACCGATCCGACCTTTTCGAAATGAATGAGCGAGGGGTCAGTTTAAATCCACAAATCAACAGCTTTAAGCAGAGGACTGAGATTCTCGATGAGGTTGTTAATGGCTTGGTGGAATCCTCTGTGATGACCCACCGGCACGGTGAACGCTACCCGGTCACCCATGCCGACAGGGATACGGCTCTGGCAACCATCGACCGTGCTGCCGCCGCCTATTTCGGACTGCGCGCCTATGGTCAGCACCTGAATGGCTATGTGCGTAATGGATCTGAGTTGTTGCTCTGGATTGCCAGGCGGTCGGCGGACCGAAGGGTTTTTCCGGACCATCTGGACAATATGGTGGCCGGAGGGCTGCCCCATGACATCTCGCTGGCGGATAATCTGCATAAAGAGTGTCAGGAAGAGGCGAGTGTGCCATCCCACATCGTGGCTCAGGCGGTACCGATTGGTGCGATCACCTACTGTACGGAAACGCCGGTTGGTCTAAAGCCCGATACTCTCTATTGTTATGATCTTGAACTTCCCCCGGATTTTGTCCCCTATAATTCAGATGGTGAAGTGGCAGAATTCACGCTCATGCCGATTGAGGAGGTGGCCGATCGGGTCGCCAACAGCGATGATTTCAAGCCAAACTGCAATCTGGTGGTGATTGACTTTCTAGTGCGGCATGGGATTATAAATCCTGAAACACCGGGATATCTCAAATTAATCAACGGACTGCACGAGAAATTGTGAACAAAGGTGGTAGATTCAAGGGTAACGGTTCGCTTTTACAGAGCGTGCGGAACCCGGTGACTGGAAATTCAGTCCAAAGCATACTCAAATTGTAGCCAGGGCCTGTCAGTTCGAATTACAGAGCCGGGTAAACCTGAAAAATGCCAATCAGGGCCGATTGGATTCGTGTTAACTGTCCCTAGGGGCTACCAGGGAGCTTTCCCAGTTTCCTGCAAAGACCAGGTAGGATGAATGAAATATCGTAATGTGAAAGGGTTTTGGTGGTTGATTCTTATCGTAGTATCAGCACCAGTTTGGGCCAATCGTCAAACTGTACCCATACAGGAATTGCGGCCGACCGCAGAGCAGCAGCAGACTGCCAGCGTCATCGTCAAGGTTATCGCCAAGTACCACTACAAAGACGTCGCTCTGGATGACTCGATGTCTGAAATGATCCTGCAGCGCTACTACGACACCCTGGACCCAAACCGCTCGTTTTTCCTGGCTGGTGATGTGGTTCATTTCTCAGGTTATCGTGACAAGCTGGATGATTATCTGAAAAATGCCCGGATTGAACCGGCCTTCGAAATCTATCGCCTCTATCGTCAGCGCGTCAGCGAGGCGGTCAATCATGCCCTGAAACTGGTGGATGGGGAGTTCGACTTCAGCATCGATGAGACCTACATCTACGATCGGGAGGATCAACCCTGGGCACAGACGCGCACTGCGTTGAACGATATCTGGCGCAAGCGGGTGAAAAATGACTTTCTGAACCAGCGTCTGATGGATAAGGAGGATGCTGAGATCAAAAAGACCCTGAAAGAGCGCTACGAGAGACTCCTCTCCAGGGTCGAACAGTTTGACGCCAATGATGTGTTTCAGACCTTCATCAATGCCTACACATTGAGTCTGGAGCCCCATACCAGCTATATGTCACCCAGTACATCTGAGAATTTCGATATCAGCATGAGGCTCTCACTGGAGGGGATTGGTGCGGTTCTGAAAGATGAAGATGGCTACACCGTGGTGCAGAAAACCATCATCGGCGGTCCAGCGGAACAGAGTGATCTGCTGCATGCCGGTGACAAGATTGTCGGTGTGGGTCAAGGCCTGGAAGGGGAGATGATCGATATTGTCGGCTGGCGGCTGCAGGATGTGGTTGAACAGATACGTGGTCCGAAAGGCTCCGTGGTACAGCTGGAGGTATTGGCGAAAGGAGAAGGCTCGAACCGTAAAACCATTACCCTTGTACGCAACAAGATCAAACTGGAAGAGCAGGCTGCAAAGAGCCATATCATCGAAAAACTGGACGGTATGGGTAAGTATCGCATCGGTGTTGTCGAAGTCCCCACCTTTTACAGGGATTTTGCCGCTGAGGCTCGTGGTGATGAAGATTTCAGGAGTACCACACGGGATGTGCGCGATCTGCTGGTTGACCTGAAAAAACAGCATGTTGACGGAATCGTCATCGATCTGCGTGAGAATGGTGGCGGTTCCCTCTCGGAAGCCACTGAGCTGACCGGCCTGTTCATCGACTCCGGCCCAGTGGTACAGATCAAGGATGCGTTTGGCAAGATCGAGGTTGAACAGGATCCTGACCAGTCGATCGCCTATGAGGGTCCTTTGGCTGTGCTGGTTGATCGAAACAGTGCTTCCGCGTCCGAAATTTTTGCCGGTGCTATCCAGGACTACAAAAGGGGTATCGTGATCGGTGAGCCCACTTTCGGCAAGGGCACGGTACAAACTCTGGTCGATCTGGGACGCTTCGTTCCAGGACGCAAAAAGGATCTGGGGCGTCTGCGCTTGACCATGGCGCAATTCTTCCGCATCAACGGCGGCAGTACCCAGCATCGTGGTGTGGTGCCGGATATCCAGTTTCCGACCGCCAGATATTCGGATGAGTATGGTGAGCGCTCTCTGGAAAATGCGTTGCCATGGGCTCAAATAAGGCCAGCCAATTTTATCACCAAGGGGCAGTTCACCGTGCCTGAACTGATGGACAACCATCTGTCACGCATCAAATCGGATGCGGGATTTGAGATGCTGGTCGATCAGGAGAAACGCTTCCTGGAACTGGATAAGCGCTCTGAAGTCAGCCTGCTGGAGAAACAGCGGCGGACAGAGTGGCAGGAGCGGGAACATGAACGGCTGCTGCATAAAAACCGCTTCCGCGCATCCCAGGGCCTGAAGGTGGTCAAATCCACGGATGAAGCGGGCCTTGATGATGAGCCCGACGAGAAGGAAACCGAAGCGACCAGTCGCATCGAGCTGAATGAAGCAGCACGGATTCTGATGGACTCGATCAAAGTCGCGCAACCGATGGCGGTGATGCGCTAAACCGTACACTCAGGCAAACTGACCAATCCCCACCTGAATCCCGCTTCACCGATCCGGGGATTGGTCTCTATCTGAACTGATATTCTCGCTCCGAGCCGCGGATTCAACGATTTCCCGAAGCGCTACAATAGCGCTTGATGGCAGGGTATAATCCCCGGCTTTTACGCCAGTTGCCTAGGGCCTGTTAACACTAATTCAATACGCCCTGTTGTGCCTGAAAAAGTGCCAACCAAGGTGCGAGGAGTGTAGTTTGGTTATTCCAAATGAACGACGAGCAACGCCGAGTGGCGCTTTTTCAGGCGCAACCCCCC
>JAHRHW010000397.1 GCA_019100305.1 Candidatus Thiodiazotropha taylori
ATGATGCAGGGGGCTGACGGGGTCGGCTGCCAGACATCGATGACCGCATCGCAGACTTCCACCGCGTAATCCCATTCGGTATTCGAGAAGCTCTCAGGGGAGTACTCGAAAATCCATTCGGTCTGCGGGTGGTTGGTCGCCTCTCTTTTGACCATTTCCGCACCCTCAACGGCAATCGCCTTGATGCCTTCCCGGTCCCGTTTGAAGACCCGTTCCCGCTGTATTGTGGAAGTGGAGTTGTAGACATGTACGATCGCTCTGCGGGCGCCACGCAATGCCTCGAAGGTCTTCTTGATCAATGATTCGCGAGCCTGAACCAGAACCTGGATGGTGACATCCTCAGGAATCAGATCGTCCTCGATCAGCATGCGCACAAAATCGTAGTCGGGTTGGCTGGCTGAGGGAAAGCCAACTTCGATCTGCTTCAGGCCCAGGCTAACCAGGAGATTCCAGAGTCGGCGCTTTTGAGTCACGTTCATAGGCTCCAGCAGAGCCTGATTGCCATCACGCAGGTCGACACTGCTCCAGATGGGCGCCGCCTCAATGGTGTTGTCAGGCCATTGGCGACCCGGCATCGGATTGGCCGGGTTGGCTCGATATTTTGTGTGGTCAAAACGTCTCACGGTTGTCTCCTGGCAGGGGTCCTTGCTATCTGACGGTCATGGAGTTTCATGACAGCGGTAGTGGCCCTTGTGGGGCGTCTCACTTGCTCTGCAACTTTTGGTTTAAGAGCGATTGCTATGACTTGTGGTCATGTGGAAAGCCTAATGCAAATTTGCCGGTGAATGGTTGCTAATTATCGCCTTATTTTTAATATAAATAGCAATAAACGCTAAATATTATTATAATAAAGCAAAATAATTGCTCACATGGGTAAAATAGAGAAATATGCAATGAATCTGGATCGTTACGACAAACATCTTCTGCAGATATTGCAGGAGGAGGGGCGGATCAGTAATCAGGAGCTGGCTGAGCGCATCGGCCTCTCATCGTCCCCCTGCCTGCGTCGTGTTCGGGCACTGGAGGATTCCGGGGTGATCGCCGGTTATCGCGCCCATCTGGACAGCAAACAGCTTGGTCTGAATCTGATGGCGTTGGTGCATATCTCAATGGATCGGCATACCCCGGAACGGTTCGAGAATTTTGAAAAGAAGATTGAGGCCATGCCGGAGGTATTGGAGTGTCTGTTGATAACCGGTCAGGACGCTGACTATCAGATCAAGGTTGTGGTGCGTGACATGGATGACTTTCAGGCCCTGTTATTGAACAAAATCACCCGAATCGAGGGAGTGACCGGTGTCCATTCCAGCTTTGTATTGCGTCGGGTTGTGGATAAATCCAGCCTGCCTTTGTGAAGACTATGAGTTGGCTAGAAGTGGTTCTGTGGCATAGTTTTCCATCAGCCAGGCCACAGCCTCCTCTCTTTTAAAGAAGGATTTTACCTCGATGTCTTTGAAATAGGTGCTGGCTGCAATGCGGGTCATCAGTGCATCACGGTTATTCCGCTCGACAAAGGCAGCCGCTTTCAATCGGTTTTTGGTCTGCTGCAGCATAACGATCTGCACCATAACTGAAATGGAGTAGTGCCCTGTGCGCTCAATCAGTATTGGAATGGGTTCCTTGAACTGATCGAGAAAGTCGGTAACCGACTTAACATCCTCTTTTTCGATTTCGTCATTGGTGTAGATAACCGCGAGCAAATAGCGGTTCTCTTCCAGGCTGAGATTGATTTTGCCGGTATCGATGTTTTGCATACCAAATATTATAACTGGCTTTCTGCATCTCCTGAACATCCTGCTTTACTGTGTTCCGTTACTGAGAAAAGTAATATAAATAGAGGTTTGTTGTTGTCGCCTTCTTTTCAGGCGCAACAGGACTTGCTCGATTGGGGTTGTCAGGCGCTATTGGTCTGGCTGGATTGAGGGTTTTAAATAATAGATAAACGGCCGTTAACACAGCGTATAGGGCGTGTTACCAATTTTCTTTGACGTTTGTTGTCTTAGGCTCTGTGTGTATAGAGAATCGATCACTGTGGTTCTGGATCTGTAAACTATGATTGAACGCATCTGGATTTGATGAACTGATGATATATCAAACAATGAATGACCGGCAGTTGGAGCTGGTTGATCTGCTCAACTGGCTGGTGGAAGACGGATTGATCGAAAAGCAGCTGGCGGAGACGGTCAGTGCGGTTAATCAGGGAGCGAAACGCACCAGTCATCCACTGGTAATGATTGCCGAACACAAGTGGCCTGATCAACGCAATCCCCAGACAATCCTCGATCTTGAACTGTTGACCGACTGGTTGGCGCGGCGGGTGAATCTACCGCTGGTGCATATCGATCCGTTGAAGATCAATGTTCCGGCCATCACCGCCGTGATGTCCTACGCCTATGCCAAGCGTTTCAATATCATAGCCCTGGAGGTCAAGCCCGATGAGGTGGTCATAGCCACCGCAGAGCCTTTTTTCACCGAGTGGGAGATGGAGCTTGCACCGATTCTCAACAAAGGAATTACCAGAGTGATTGCAAATCCGATTGAGATCGAGCGCTATCTGGTCGAGTTCTACAGCCTCTCCAGGTCTGTGCGGGCAGCCCATGACGACAGCCAGGAGGCGGGACCTTCCGGGGTACAGAACCTGGAACAGCTGATGGAGCTGGGGCGTAGCGGCAAGCTGGATGTGGATGATCAGCATGTGGTCAATATCGTCGACTGGCTACTGCAGTACGCGTATAGCCAGCGGGCCAGTGATATCCACATCGAACCGACCCGTAACCAGACCAATATCCGATTCCGGATCGACGGCGTGATGCAGATGGTCTACCAGATTCCCCCCTCTGTCGGTACCGCAGTTACCTCCCGAATCAAGATACTGGGACGTATGGATGTTTCGGAGAAGCGGCGTCCTCAGGACGGCCGACTGAAGACCCGCAGCAATCAGGGGGGTGAGGTTGAGTTGCGTCTCTCCACCATGCCCACTGCTTTTGGTGAAAAGCTTGTGATGCGGATTTTCGATCCTGATGTATTGGTCAAAGACTATCGTGCACTGGGCTTTTCCCAGGCTGAAGCCGCTCAGTGGGGCGACATGATCAGCCGGCCCAACGGTATCATTCTGGTGACCGGGCCGACCGGTTCGGGAAAAACCACGACCCTCTATACAACCCTCAAAGAGCTGGCTAAACCGGAGGTCAATGTCTGCACGGTGGAGGATCCCATCGAGCTGGTGGAGCCGAGTTTCAATCAGATGCAGGTGCAGCATAATATCAATCTCGATTTTGCCAGTGGTGTGAGAACCCTGTTGAGACAGGATCCGGACATCATCATGGTGGGTGAGATCCGGGATCGTGAGACGGCTGAGATGGCAGTACAGGCTTCACTTACCGGTCATCTGGTATTCTCCACCCTGCATACCAATGATGCGCCGTCGGCGATTACCAGGTTGTTGGAGATCGGTGTGCCACCCTATCTCTTGAAAGCCACCCTGCTGGGGGTGCTTGGACAGCGTCTGACCCGTACCTTGTGTCCTCACTGTAAGGAGCGCGTTCCTCTCGATGAGGAGATGTGGGAGACCATGATCACCCCGCTGCGGGCGAAGAACAAACCCACGGCTGTGTGTAAACCGGTGGGCTGTCTTGAGTGTCGACAGACAGGCTATTACGGACGGGTTGGTATCTATGAAATGATGGTGATCAATTCTTCGATCAAGCGCCTGATCACCAGTGACTGCGACATCAATCAGCTGCGACGTCAGGCGATCAGCGACGGTATGCGGCCACTGCGTCTGAGTGGCGCACAGAAAGTGATGAAGGGCCTGACCACCATAGAAGAGGTTCTGAAAGTCGCTCCCCCGGAAAGTATTG
>JAHRHW010000046.1 GCA_019100305.1 Candidatus Thiodiazotropha taylori
CCATGACATCCCCGACAGCCAATTGGTATCGTCCGCTCTCAGACTCGCCGGGAGGGATGTCATGGGCTTCAACTTCGCGGTGGTATGGGAAGACTTCAATGGTCAGGAGTTGAAATATGTGTTGTCGGTTGCCGAGGATCTGCAGCCGATCCAGGAGCAGATTGCCACCTATCGCGATACCCTGTTTCTCTGGCTGGGCGGCGCAGCCCTATTGCTGCTGTTGGTGCAGGGGTGGGTCTTGAGCTGGGGCCTGCGGCCGCTGCGCGAGGTGGAAGAGGCGCTCATAGAGATCGAGTCTGGGCGTTCGGAAAAACTCCAAGGGCGCTACCCGAAAGAGTTACATCGACTCACTTCCAATATCAACTCCCTGATTCAGCATGCCCAGGCAAGACAGCAACGCTACCGGGACAGTCTCGGGGATCTGGCCCACAGCCTGAAGACGCCCCTGGCGATCCTGCAAGGCGTTGCCGACCAGCCCGGCAGTCACACCGAACAGACCGTGCGGGAGCAGGTCGAGCGGATGAACCAGATCGTCAGTCATCAACTGCAGCGTGCCGCCGCTTCAGGGCGACATCTGCTGACCCAGAGCCTGGAGATTGGGCCGCTGCTGGAAAGACTGGTCAAATCTCTCGACAAGGTCTATCTGGATAAGGGGATCGAGTGGCAGGCGTCGGTTGCTCCGGAGAGCCGGTTTTTCGGTGAAGAGGGGGATCTGATGGAGCTGCTTGGCAACCTGATGGAGAATGCCTGTAAATATGGCCGCAGCCGGATCCGGGTGACCGTCAGCGCTGATCCCTTTGTGTCGATTCGGATCGAAGATGATGGGGAGGGGATTCCCCAGCACCTTCAGCAAAGTGTCTTTCAACGGGGCAATCGTGCCGACACCAGACAGCCTGGTCAGGGGATCGGTTTAGCCGTGGCCCTGGATATTGCTCAGGCTTACGGAGGGGAGATCAAGCTTGGTAAATCCAGCGAGCTGGGCGGGGCTGCGGTGGAGATTCGCTTCCCGGAATGCTAGGTCACGCCTTGCTCAAGCGAAGAAAGTTCTCCAGTCGGAGGCGGTCTATCTCACCCCGTTCCACCGCAGCCCGGATGGCACAATCCGGTTCATGGCCATGGGTACAGTTGTGAAAGCGGCACTGTCCGATATAGGGGCGGAATTCGGCAAAACCCTGCTCCAGCTCCTCGCGACTGAGATCGGTAAGCCGGAAACTGCGGACACCGGGAGAGTCGATCAGTTTGCCCCCTTGTGGCAGGTTGTAGCAGGTGGCTGCCGACGTGGTGTGGCGGCCCAGTCCAGTGGCCTCTGAGAGTCTCCCGGTTTCAATGTCGTGATCCGGCAGCAGAGCGTTGATGAGTGACGATTTTCCCACCCCCGACTGTCCCAGCAGAATGCTGGTTTCATGTTTCAAATGGTCAATCAATGTATCCAGTCCATGCTCACGCTTTGCACTGATGTTGATGATTGGGTATCCGATCCTTGAATAGGTCTCAAACTGGTCGATGAAAGCTGATTCCGTCTCCTCGGTCAGCAGATCGATCTTATTGATCGCAATCAGTGGCGGGATCTTGATGGTTTCAGCGGTTACCAGGTATTGATCGAGAAGATAGCCGCTGGGTTCCGGTTTGGGTGCCAGCACGATCACCAGTTGACTGATATTGGCGGCCAGAGGTTTTTGTCGACCGCTGTAATCCGGACGGCTGAGCACACTCTCACGTGGCTGCAGTGCGGTGACCACCCCGCTGTGTTCATCCACCTGTTGCCAGATGACCCGGTCGCCACACACCGGATGGCCGATGTTCTGGCGGGTCTGGCAGCGGTAGATCCTGCCCGAACCGTCGTCGATGCCCAGCGTCGCGCCGTGGCGTATGATCACCACACCCTCTTGTTCAGGTTGCTCGGCAGCACTGTTCAGGGCCTGGTTTGCCCGCTGATCCAGACGTTGACGGCGTTTTTCCTGAATGGCCTTGATACGGTTTCTCTGTTGGTTTGTCAGACGCCGTTTAGCCATACAGAGGTAATCCTAAGCTGGAAGTCGCCAGCCCACCTGAGCCGCACAAGCTTTTGATCTGTTCAGCGATGTGGAGAGTCTCACCAGAGCCTAAGGTTTGGGGTCGAATTTGTAGTATTCCAGATTGAGATAGGTTGCGGTGCTGTCGATTTGGTCATCGAACCAGGTGAGGCCAAGATTCTGTTCGCAGAAACGTACTTGCTTGTGCAGACCATCGAGGCTTTTCACGCGGCGGTTTGGCCGGGTATAGAGCTCACTGCCGTGACATTTCAGGCAGTGTGCTTCATTCAGCTGTTTACCCAGTTCCAGATCCGCCGCCATCAGGTTTGAAGTGGCAGGAATCAGTAATGAGGTTGCAGCTATCAGTATCTTTTTCATCTACTCGCTCCGTCTATTGGGTAATCTGCTTGGAGATGTGGGCAATTCGCACCGGTGCCGGTGGGTGACTGTCATGGAAAAATGAATAGAGTGGATCCGGTGTCAGTGTGCTTGCATTATCCTGATAGAGTTTGACAAGCGCCTGGATCAGAAACTCCCCGCTACTCTGGCTGACAGCATAATCATCCGCCTCAAACTCGTGGCGTCGGGAGAGAAAGCTGCCCAGGGGGGTGAAAAATATGGTGAACACAGGGATCGTCAGAACAAACAACAGCAGAGCCGCGGCATTGGAGGGTTGAGATATACCCAAACCGTTATAGAACCAGAGCTGCTGGGAGAGCCAGCCAAGCAAAGCCATGGCGCCAAGTGAGAGCAGGGCCATTACCAGCATCTGCTTGTGGATATGTTTGTAGTGAAAGTGGCCCAGTTCGTGGGCCAGAACCGCTTCCACCTCATCCGCATTCAGGGCCTCCAGCAAGGTATCGAAAAAGACAATGCGTTTGGTTTTGCCAAAGCCGGTGAAGTAGGCGTTGCCATGGGCAGAGCGTTTGGAGCCGTCCATGACGAAGATCCCGTCACTGGTGAATCCGCAACGTTGCAGCAAACTGCCGATTCGCTCACGCATCTCCCCTTCGGCGAGAGGGGTGAACTTGTTGAACAGTGGTGCAATGAAGCGGGGATAGGCCCATGAGATGGTCAGGGTGAAGCTGAGCCATACCAGCCATGCGGCAAGCCACCAGTATTGACCGGCACTGGCCATTAATTTCAGTATCACCCACAACAGCGGCAAACCCAGCAGGATCGACAGCAGCAGGCCGATCAGTCGGTCCTTGATATATTGCTGCGGGGTATTGCGGTTAAATCCGAACAGGGCTTCCAGACGAAAGGTCCGATAGAGATCGAAGGGCAGATCCAGCAGAGAGCCGATAAGGAAAAAAGAGAATATAAATACAATCCCAGTGGTTAATGGGCCCCATTGCATTCCGTTCCAGTACTGAATCAGCAGCTCCAGGCCACCACCCAGGGTCCAGAACAGCAATAGCGCCACCCCGACCAGAGCTTCGAGAAAGGCAAGCTTGCCCTTCGCCTGGGTGTAGTCGGCGGCTTTCTGGTGGTCCTCAAGGGGCACCCGGTCCTTGAAGGCAGCGGGTACCTGGCTACGGTGTTGTGTGACATGCTGTAGATGCCGATAGAGCAACCACAGCTGTAACAGGGTGCCGAGAATCAAAAACAGTAAAAACAGTTGTGTGAAGAGTGCCATCAGTGGTTAATCAAAACTCCTGGGGTTTGGGGACGTGATCGACCCGGCGACCAATTATGTCGTGTTGAGCCCTGGTATACCAGCCAACATACCGGCATGCGTTTCCATTTTCGATCATTCACTCGCTCGCCGATACTTACTGTTATGGAGGTTTTTTGCGCAGGATTGGTTGTGGTTTTGACAGGGGTTGCGAAGCAATGGTTCGGCTGCAGCTCTCTTATGGATGAATTGCCATACAGTCTTAGACGGCTTCCTGTTAGAATTTCGCCGCGTAGCGGTTCCGTAACAGAAGGATAACAAGATGCCTGTTGATGCCTCCAATCTGATTTGGATCGACCTGGAAATGACCGGGTTGGACACCCAGCAAGACGAAATCATTGAGATTGCGACCATCGTTACCGATGTCAATCTGAACATTCTTGCAGAAGGGCCGGTGATCGCCGTCCATCAACCCCAGGCCGTTCTCGATACCATGGATGAGTGGAATCAGCGCCAGCATGGCGGCTCGGGATTGCTGGAACGGGTCAGGCAGAGCCAATACAGTGAGGCGGAGGCGCAGGCAGAGACGATCCGCTTTCTGCAGCAGTACGTACCTGCCGGGGCATCCCCCATGTGTGGCAACAGCATCTGTCAGGACCGGCGTTTTCTGGCCAGGACGATGCCTGAACTGGAAGCTTACTTCCACTATCGGAATCTGGACGTCAGCACTTTGAAAGAGCTGATCAACCGCTGGTCGCCATCGTTGAGTGAGGGATATTCCAAACAGGGTAAACATCTGGCTCTGGACGACATCAAGGATTCAATTGCCGAGCTCCACTTCTATCGCAATCACTTCCTCAGGCTCCCCTAGGGGCAATTAGGGCCTGTTAACACGAATCCAATACGCCCTGCTGGGTCTATTTTTGCGCCCAGCGGCGTTATCATTCGCTCATGTAGAATGACTACACGACGCTCATTCTGCCTTGCTGGACACAAAAACAGACCCAGCAGGGCGTATTGGATTAGTGTTAACAGGCCCTAACACGATTCCATGCTTGAAGGTTCAGGGAAGCACCCTCAAAGTCTATCGGTTCACTATCTGATCGCCACCTCGCTGGCACTTCTGAGCACTCTGTTTTTCGCCTCAGTCGATGCCTATGTGGTTGATGGCGAGCCGTTGTTGGTGAATGCGGATTTTTCGCATCATCTGGCTGGCTGGCAGGTCAGTGGGGAGAGGGATCTGGTGCAGGTGGCCGATGGCACTGTGGAGATTCGCCACGAGGCTCTATCCCAGTCCAATACGCTCTCCCAATGTTGGAACCGTGAAGCGTTTCCGGATCGAATTCTGCTCGGTATCACGGCTTCAACCAGCGATTTAGTCCTCGGAGTAAAGCCCTGGCACCTGGCCCGGGTCGGGCTGATCGGTGAGCTTGCCGATGGCACAAAGGATTACCGCTTGACCAGGAGGTTGCTGTCGCTCAAACAAGATGCCGGCTGGAGATCCTATCGGACAGGCATTGAAATCGATAAATCGCTTGAGCGGATCTGCCTGTCAATCGGCTTGCTTGGCTCAAAAGGCAGCTTCCGTTTCAAAGATCCACTGCTCTATCCGGCCGCGATCCCGCCCACCTACAGCCTGATCAAAAATCTGCTGTTGGCCGTGTGGGCCGCTGTGGGAGTTGTCTGGCTTATACAACTGGTCAAGCACTATCGGCAGAGAACCCAGATGGGATTTATTCTGGCCATGCTGATGGCGATATCAGTCGGTATTCTGATGCCGGCTGAGCTGAAATCGGAGCTGGAAAACTGGCTATCACTCTATCTTCCCGAGTTCACTACGAAGCAGTTACTCAATATGCTGGGAGTGCCCTATCAGTTACCGGCGGATATTCTTCCGCAACGCTGGGACGTATCCAAATTCGGCCACCTGCTGGGATTCTTTCTGCTGAGCCTGATTCTGTTTTCTGAAAAGGAGAAGTCGGTTTGGATGCTGTTGCCGGGTCTGGTGATTGCCGCGGTGGTGACAGAAATCATGCAGCACTACGTGCCTGGCAGAGCGCCCCGATTCAGTGATGTGATGGTCGATCTGATCGGTATCGTTGCGGGTTGGTGGCTGATCAGAGGCTATTTCAAGCTGCGTCAAGCCGTCGCCGGCTGAATCCGCTGGCGATCCAGTGCCCAGAGAATGTGCTCCTTCACCAGTGGTGAGGTCTGCTCCAACCGCCTCAGCAGGGCTTCTGCAACGGCTTCGGATGGGGGGGCATTGCCCAGTGCCACGGCCAGGTTTCTCTGCCAGCGTTGATAACCGATCCGTCGTATCGCTGACCCCTCGGTCTTCTGCAGAAAAGTCGCTTCATCCCACTCAAAGAGCGTGATCAGGCTACTGCTGTCGAGTTTGTGTCTCGCCAGAAAGTCCTGCTCGCCGGTCACCTGGGCGAAGCGATTCCAGGGGCAGACTTGCTGGCAGTCATCACACCCATAGATCCGGTTACCCATGGCGGCTCGGTATGGCTCGGGAATGGCGTCGCTCAGCTCAATGGTCAAATAGGAGATACAGCGTCGCGCATCGAGCTGGTATGGGGCTGTGATGGCCTGGGTGGGACAGATCTCCAGACAGGCCTGGCATCGGCCACAGTGGTTTTCCGCCGGCGAGTCGATCGGCAGGGGAATGCTGCTGTAGATCTCACCGAGAAAAAACCAGGAGCCTGAGCGTTTATTGAGCAGATTGGTATGCTTGCCGATCCAGCCCAAGCCGGCTTTTTGCGCCAGAGGTTTTTCCAGTACCGGTGCGGAATCCACATACAGCCGATTGCTGCTCTCCGGTACCGTCTGCTGGATCCTCCGCTGCAGTCTCTTCAGACGGTTTCGCAGCAGTTTGTGGTAATCCCGGCCGAGTGCGTAACGTGAGATAAAGGCTCTCTGTGGGTTTTCAAGAATCCGTTGCAGATCCTGCATTGGCTCCGGCAGGTAGTCCATGCGGACAGAAATCACCCTGACGGTTCCCGGTTCAAGCTCTGCGGGACGACTCCGTTTGTTGCCGTGCTTGGCCATATAGTCCATCTCGCCATGACAACCCGATGCCAGCCACTGATGCAGTCTGCTCTCTGCTTCGCTGAGATCGGTATCGGTAATACCGACTGCATCAAAGCCCAGTTCTTCCCCCCACTGTTTGATCTGCAGGCTCAGTTTAAGTAATTGGTCAGCGCTCAGTGTCTCACTCATGCTGCAGCACTATAGCCCAGTGCCGTCACGATTCAACCGCTGCCCGCCGAGGCTTCGATTATTTTGATACACCAGGGGGTTCGCGGTATCGTTGCCGGTCAAATCAGAGGACAATGGATCTATGCGAGTGATGCCATTTACCGACAGTTTGCCCTACGCCCTCTACCGGGCCGATCAGGTTCGTCAATTCGATCGAATAGCCATCGATGAGTTTGAGATCCCGGGTGAGATCCTGATGGAGCGAGCGGGTGTCAGAGCCTTCGATCTGCTGCGCCATCGATGGCCAGAGGTGAGAGAGATTCTGGTGGTCTGCGGGCTGGGTAACAACGGTGGTGACGGTTATGTGCTGGCCAGGCTGGCACTGCAGGCGGGATTGAGTGTGCGGGTGTTGCAGCTGGGTGACCCTGGGAAGATCAAAGGCGATGCTTTGCTCAAAGCAGAGGCCTGGATGGCATTGGGACAGCAACTGGAACCTTATCAGGGGCTTCCCGGTAAACCCGGTCTGATTGTGGATGCCATCCTGGGTACTGGACTGGAGCGGGATCTCAGAGGGGATTGGAAAGCTGCTGTGGAGCAGATTAATCAGCATCAGGCGCCGGTCTTCGCCCTGGACATCCCCTCAGGCCTCAATTCGGACAGCGGCCGGGTGATGGGGTGCGCGGTAAAAGCGGCTGCAACGATCAGTTTCATCGGTCTTAAGCAGGGTATGTTCACCGGTAACGGACCAGACTGCTGTGGTGAAGTCGTCTTCGATGCCCTGGAAATACCGGCACAGATCTATGCCCGCCAGCTGCTCGCCTGCCGTCGCATGGATTGGTCGAAGGTCTCTGCGTCAGTCAGCCGCAGAGAGCGCTCCTCGCACAAGGGCAGCCATGGCCATCTGCTGGTGGTCGGCGGGGATCAGGGTTATAGCGGTGCGATACGTATGGCAGCCGAGGGTGGTGCAAGGAGTGGCGCAGGGCTGGTTACCCTGGCAACCCATCCTGAGCACGCCCCGTGGAGTAACCTAGGTCGCCCTGAACTGATGTGCCGTGGCGTTGATGCTGATACGGATCTGACCCCTTTGCTGCAGCAGGCCAGTGCTGTGGTGCTTGGTCCCGGACTGGGTCGGACACCCTGGGGAGAGCGGCTCTATCAGCAGCTGATACAAACCGAGCTGCCCCTATTGCTCGATGCCGATGCGCTCTACTGGCTGGCCAGACAGCCGGATCGGCGGGACAATCGGCTGTTGACCCCCCATCCCGGAGAGGCAGCCCGTCTGTTGGGTTGGGATACCCAGCAAGTGCAAAGTGATCGGTTTGCCGCCTGTGAGGCCCTGCAGCAACGCTTTGGTGGGGTGATTGTATTGAAAGGGGCGGGAACACTGGTCGGCGCTAGCGGGAGCCAACCGGTAGCCCTCTGCAGTGACGGCAACCCGGGGATGGCAAGTGGCGGTTCGGGGGATGTATTGAGTGGGGTGATCGGTGCTTTTCTGGCCCAGGGTTATGTGCTTCGGGATGCGGCGGAGCTGGGTGTCTGTCTGCATGCCGCCGCCGGCGACAAGGCCGCCAGGCAAGGTGAAATCGGCATGTTGGCCGGTGATTTGATCGATGCCCTGCGTGAGACAGTGAATTCGGAGCATTTGAGTGATTGAGCTGAGGGTCACAGGCGAAGCGGAACAGGAGGCTCTCGGCCGCCGTCTGGCATTGAACTGCCGGCCACCCTGCATTGTCTATCTGGTGGGCGATCTCGGTGCGGGCAAAACCACCCTGACACGGGGATTCCTGCGAGGAGTCGGCTATCAGGGACGGGTCAAGAGTCCAACCTACACGCTGCTGGAACCCTACGAACTGGGGAGTATTTCCTGCTATCATTTCGATCTGTATCGACTGGCCGATGCGGAAGAGCTGGCCTATCTCGGCATTCAGGATCTGTTGACCGATGACGCGGTGATGCTGATTGAATGGCCGGAGAAGGGGCAGGGAGGGCTACCGGCTGCCGATCTGCTGGTCAAGATCGAACATGATGGTCTGTCGCGGCAGGTTACCATCGAAGGGGTAAGCGATCGGGGATCTGAAATAATTCAGGAAATACAAAGTGATCTGCTAGATGGTTAATTTGGTTCATAGGAAATTTAGCTATCTAACAGAATAATCTGGAAAAAAAACCTTTCGCATGCTATTTTTTATGTTGTATTTTCAGTGTTACGGGTCATGGGGCAATGAGGATTAGGCTCGCTATGCTGCTGATCTTGGTGATCAGCGCACTACCGCTGCAAGCAAAGCAGTCTGAGATAACGGGTCTCAGGATATGGTCTGCGCCGGATCATGTGCGTCTGGTGTTCGACGCCAATGCCAAGGTAGATCACAAGATATTCACCCTGCAGGGTCCAGATCGCCTGGTCCTGGATCTGAAAAACACCTCTCTCACCAAGCACCTGCCCGATCCAACCAAAGAGAACAAGATCATCCGTGGTATGCGAACTGCGAAACGCAACGACCACGATGTGCGGGTGGTGTTCGATCTCACCAGTTCGGTTAAACCCAAGAGTTTCTCACTACGCCCCAACCGGGAGTATGGTCATCGTCTGGTGGTTGATCTGTATGACGGTAAAAGCGGAATCAAACACCGTAATGGGCCGGTCAAAACAGCGAAAAAAGCCAACACAACCGGCCATCGGGATGTGGTGATTGCAGTGGATCCCGGTCATGGTGGCGAAGATCCCGGAGCCCGCGGGCGCAAAGGTACCTATGAGAAGGATGTGGTACTGGCGATCGGCCGCAAACTGGTGAAGATGCTGAATCAGCAGAAAGGCATGCGTGCCGTCCTGATCAGGGATGGGGACTACTATCTGGGGCTGAGAAAACGTATTGCCAAAGCCAGGGCGCATCAGGCGGATCTGTTTGTCTCAATTCATGCCGATGCCTTCCGTGACCCGAAAGTCAGAGGATCCTCCGTCTATACACTCTCCCGCAGCGGCGCTTCGAATGAAGCGGCACGCTGGCTGGCGGAACGGGAAAACAGCGCTGACCTGGTGGGAGGGGTCTCACTGGAGGATAAGGACGATATGCTCGCATCGGTGCTGCTCGATCTTTCCCAGATTGGTACCCTGCAAGCCAGTTCAGAAGCAGCCAGTCGGGTATTAACCGAACTCAAGACTCTGGGCAAGACCCATAAGCGCCGGGTGCAGCAAGCTGGTTTTGTGGTGCTGAAATCACCCGACATCCCTTCCATGCTGGTGGAGACCGCGTTCATCTCCAACCCGGATGAGGAGCGCCGGTTACGCGATCCGAAACACCAGACCAAAGTGGCCAGGGCCCTGATGAAGGGGATCCGTGACTACTTCAAATATCAGCCTCCGCCGGGTACCTGGCTGGCAGCCAATCAGAGAACCCGTAAACATGTTATCTCATCCGGTGACACCCTGATTGCAATCGCCAATCGTTACCAGATCAGCGTCAAGCGGCTACGTCATGTCAATGACCTTAAGAACGACACCATCCGTATTGGACAGGTACTGCAGATACCACCTGGCAGCTGATCCTTTCTCAGCCTGTCTGTTGAACCCAGCAAAACTCATCTGATCCCCCGTAACAGAGCATTACAGCGGCCGGGTATTGCTGCCAAAGTCCCGCAACCCGATAACGGATCTTGAAGTCGGGACCCTGAGCCATTATGGTGCTGGGTTTCTGTAACATCTGGGGCCTGACTATGCCCATTCGCACTCTTCCTCCTCAACTGATCAATCAAATCGCTGCTGGCGAGGTTGTTGAGCGACCGGCTTCCGTGATCAAGGAGCTGGTGGAGAACAGCCTGGATGCTGGTGCGCGTCATATCGAGATCGAGATTGAGCAGGGTGGTATCAAGCGTCTGCGGGTACGGGACGATGGGGTGGGAATACCCCAGCAGGAGCTGAATCTGGCCCTGTCGCGCCATGCCACCAGTAAGGTCAGCCAGTTTGAGGACCTTGAGTCGCTGCAGAGCATGGGATTTCGTGGCGAGGCGTTACCGAGTATCAGCTCAGTCTCCCGTCTGCGGTTGACCTCCAGACATCAGGACGCTGAGCAGGCTTGGGAGGTCAGCGGCGACGGCACAGACCTGGCGCTGCAGTGTAAACCGGCGGCACACCCTCCGGGAACCAGCGTTGAGGTACGGGATCTCTTTTATAACACCCCGGCAAGACGCAAATTCCTGCGTACCGAAAAGACCGAGTTCGGCCACATTCAGGCCCTGGTTCAACGTCTGGCCCTGGCCCGCTTCGATGTGGGGTTCAGCCTTCAGCATAACCGCCGGGTGATCTTTTCGCTGCCACCCTGCGACAACCGGCAGCAGCAGGAGAAGCGCCTGTTGCAGTTGCTTGGCGCGCAGTTTCTCGAACAAGCGCTGCCAATCCAGGAGCAGGCAGGGGATTTCTCGCTTTCCGGTTGGGTTGCCAGACCCGGTTTCTCCCGTGCGCAGGCGGATATGCAATATTTCTATGTCAATCAACGCATGATCCGTGACAAGCTGGTAACCCATGCGGTTCGTCAGGGATTCCAGGATGTGCTCTACCATGGTCGCCATCCCGCCTACGTGCTGTTTTTCAGTCTCGATCCCCACAAGGTGGATGTGAATGTCCATCCCACCAAGCACGAGGTGCGGTTTCGGGATTCGCGCTCGGTACACGACTTCATCTTTCGCGGACTGCATCGTCTGCTGGCCGATACCCGGCCCCAAGCCGCACCTGAAAGTGGGCAGAATGAACCGGTGAATCTGCAACCACCGGTAACCTCCCGGTCGGTTGAGCAGCCATACACACCGCCAAGGCAGCAGGGGATCGACTGGCGAGTAGCGGAGCGGCCAGCTGCCTATCAGGCGGGTTTCTCAGCGCAGCAACCGATCGCTGCTAAGCCCCATGTGGCGGTCACAGAGAGTCAGCCCCAAGAGGTTCCCCCACTGGGTTATGCGCTGGCGCAACTGCATGGGGTCTACATCCTGGCACAAAATCAGAACGGTCTGATTCTGGTGGATATGCACGCTGCCCATGAGCGGATCACTTATGAAAGATTGAAACTGCGCTACCATGGAGAGGGCATCAGCCATCAACCGCTATTGGTACCGATCTCAGTCTCAGTCAGCACCAGGGAGGCCGATCTGGCGGAGGATTCCTTGGAACTGCTGCAGCGGATGGGATTTGAAGTCAGTCGCTCCGGGCGGGAGTCCCTGGCAATCCGCTCCATCCCCTCGCTACTGCAGGGGGCGGATCCGGAAAAGATGTTGCGGGATATCCTCTCGGATCTGATCGAGCACGGCAGCAGTCAACGCGTGAAAGAGGAGATCGATCAGGTTCTGGCAACGGTTGCCTGTCATGGGTCTGTGCGTGCCAACCGTCGTCTCGAGCTGGATGAGATGAACGCCCTGCTGAGAGATATGGAGCGTACAGAAAGGGCGGATCAGTGTAATCATGGTCGACCCACCTGGACCGAACTGACCATCAGTGAGCTCGATCGCCTGTTTCTTCGCGGCCGTTGAGATGATGCAATCCCCACACACTCAGGAGCAGTTGCCTGCGGCGATTTTTCTGATGGGGCCTACCGCCTCAGGTAAAACTGCGCTGGCGGTTGAACTGGTACGCCGGCTACCGCTGGAGATCATCAGTGTGGATTCCGCCCTGGTCTATCGGGGGATGGATGTGGGCACCGCAAAACCGGATCGGCAGACGCTTGATCTCGCCCCCCATCGACTGATCGACATGATCGACCCCTCGGAGAGCTACTCCGCCGCCGCTTTCAGGCGGGATGCCCTGGATGCGATGGGGGAGATCCATGCGGCGGGAAAGGTACCGTTGCTGGTTGGCGGCACCATGCTCTATTTCAAGGCCTTGAGCCAGGGACTCTCTGACCTGCCGGCTGCCGATCCGGTGGTTCGTAAGCGTCTGGAAGGGGAGATGGCTCAGCTCGGCCTGGCGGTACTGCATCAGCGGCTTGAACGCCTCGATCCGCAAGCCGCGGCGAAGATTCATGCCAATGATACCCAACGCATACTCCGGGCCCTGGAAGTGAT
This sequence comes from Candidatus Thiodiazotropha taylori, assembly GCA_019100305.1. Lineage (GTDB taxonomy): Bacteria > Pseudomonadota > Gammaproteobacteria > Chromatiales > Chromatiaceae > Thiodiazotropha. The sequence goes on from JAHRHW010000046.1 coordinate 12,874, forward strand.
TGAGTTGAGTGGCAGGGCCTTGAGTGAACTTCAACAGTCGGACAAAGGTCACATATTGCCATACCGGGTATTGAAGCTGGTTCGTGCACCCAAAGAGCGGGCGGTCTTGCATGACAGAATCGCAGAGCGTTTCGAACAGATGCTGGCGAACGGTTTTGAACAAGAGGTCCGTGAGCTGATGAGTCGGGGTAATCTGACCCCCGCCATGCCATCGATGCGGGCAGTGGGCTATCGACAGATGCTGCATTTCCTGCTCGGTGAGATCAGCAGGAATGAGATGGTGGAAAGAGGTATCATCGCCACTCGCCAGCTGGCGAAGCGCCAGTTTACCTGGTTGCGGGCTGAGCAGGAGTGCCACTGGCTGTATGACGGCAGTGACGTTGTAGAGCAGGCCCTGGCGCTGATTTCAGATAACTTTCCCGAGTTGGCAGGCCCTGGCTGAGTATTTGATTTTTAATAAATTTGAGGTATTGATATTTTGAATACTTGGATAAAAACACAGTATGCTACACTTTCGCTTGTGAAGTAGATATTTACTACCATTTTTTCGCGCTTGTTTTACGTTTAAAACTACAAACACAATAAGGAGAATTTCCATGTCTAAAGGGCAAAGTTTACAAGACCCTTTTTTGAATGCACTGAGGAAGGAACGGGTACCTGTCTCAATCTTTCTAGTTAATGGTATTAAACTTCAGGGGCAAATCGAGTCTTTCGATCAATTTGTGGTGCTGTTGAAGAACAGTGTCAGCCAGATGGTATACAAGCACGCTATCTCTACTGTGGTGCCAGCCAGAAATGTACGCATCCAGCACGCCAACGGTCAATCCGAAGAGGATGGTTCCACCGGCAGTGGTAATTTTTAAAAAGTTGTTAATTTGTTTCTGCTTAAAGGGCGTACCATGAGATGGATGCGCCCATTTTAAACGCCTGCACTCTTCTATCCCCATACTGTTTCCAATATGTTTGAACGTCCTAAGTCGGGTGAACGCGCTGTTTTGGTTCATCTGGATCTGAATGGGATCAGTGATCCCGATGAAATTGCGGAATTCCAGGATCTCGCCCGCTCTGCCGGTGCGGAGCGGGTCGCCTTTGTCTCCGGCAGTCGCCGTCAACCCGATCCGAAATATTTTGTCGGCCGGGGCAAGGCTGAGGAGATCGGTCATATCGTCTCCTCTGAGGGTGCCGATCTTGTGATCTTCGATCACACCCTCTCCCCCAGTCAGGAGCGAAATCTTGAGCGCGCCTTTGGCTGCCGGGTGGTCGACAGGACCGGGTTGATTCTTGATATCTTTTCTCAGCGTGCCCGTTCATTTGAGGGCAAACTGCAGGTTGAACTGGCTCAACTGCAACATCTTTCAACCCGACTGGTCAGAGGATGGACCCATCTGGAGAGACAGAAGGGTGGTATCGGGCTGAGAGGGCCGGGTGAAACCCAGCTGGAAACTGACAGACGATTGCTGAATCAGCGTATCAGCCAGATCAAAAAACGTCTTACCCGTGTCAATTCCCAACGTGAGCAGGGCAGGCGCGGGCGTGAGCGTGCCGACATTCCAACCGTCTCCCTGGTTGGTTATACCAACGCCGGTAAATCAACCCTTTTCAACCGGCTGGTTGGATCGGATGTGTACGCCGCTGATCAGCTTTTCGCTACCCTCGATCCAACCTTGAGAAGACTTGAATTGGAAAGGGAAGGACCGGTTGTATTGGCCGATACGGTGGGCTTCATCAGCCATCTGCCGCATGATCTGGTGGCCGCTTTCAAATCGACGCTGCAAGAGACCACTGATGCCTCGCTGCTGCTGCACGTGATCGATGCTGCGAGTCATCAGCGTGCTACCTGTATCACTGAAGTGAATGAGGTTTTGCAACAAATCGGGGCAGACAAGGTCCATCAGATTGAAGTGTTCAATAAGATCGATCTGCTGGAGGACGTCAAACCTAGAATCGACCGGGACGAAAATGGCATGATCACCAGGATCTGGCTCTCGGCCCAGACCGGTGAAGGCTGTGATCTTTTGCTGCAGGGATTGGCGGAGTACTACCGTAAAAACCATGTCAGGCAGAAGCTCAGATTGAACCCGGAAAACGGCAGATTGCATGCGCTTTTATTTGAACGTGGTGCTGTGATCAACGAATCCTCCACCGATGAGGGTGGCTGGGAGATGGATATCGATATGTCTGAAAGGGAGTTTCGACGCTTACTCAAAGAGGAACCTGCGCTTGAGAGCTGTTTAGTCTGACATCCAGCGAATCCCGTTTTAGTTTGAAAACAGGACAAATTGTGCCGTTGTGCCTATTTGCCGGTGCAGTTTCCCTTGGTACGGTATTAACAGATTCGGGTCTGTACGGGAAACCGATGGTATCGTATGCTGAAACCTGCTGTTAGAATGTGCGGCTGGATAGGCTGCAGACGTCTCCTTAGCGGGCAGTCAGGAATCGAAGATTGAATCGTGTCAGTATGCCCCCATATAGAGATACTAGGGCATCTGACGAATGCTGTAAAAATCAATAACCAAGTTTGGAGTGATCAATGGCCTGGAACGAACCGGGTGGAAACGGTAAAGATCCTTGGAGTGGCAAGGGTGGCGATCAAGGACCGCCGGACCTTGATGAAGTAGTAAAGAAACTACAGGATAAGTTTGGAGGTATATTCGGAGGAGGCAAGCCCTCTCGCGGTGGTGACTCGATCGGTGGTGGATCTGGGCCTGGCTCAAAATCCATTGGTTTCCTGGTCGGAATAGCCGTGCTGGTCTGGCTGGCCAGTGGTATCTATATCATCGACGCCCCGGAACGTGGTGTGGTGCTGCGCTTTGGTGCTTACCACGAAACAACCCCGCCAGGACCTCATTGGCACATACCATTCCCGATCGAGCGGGTGATTCCCGTCAACGTGGATCAGATCACCTCGTTCAGACACAAGGCGCAGATGCTGACCCGGGATGAGAATATCGTCGACGTGGAATTTACCATTCAGTCCCGTATTCAGGACGCTGCCGACTATCTCTTCCAGGATCGCGATCCGGATAAAACCATGCGGGATGCCACAGAAACCGCAGTTCGTGAAATCATCGGTAAAAGTGATCTGGATTTCATTCTCACCCAGGGGCGTGGCGCGATTGCCGATCGGATCAAAGCCGGTGCTCAGGGTCTGATCGATGACTACAAGGCCGGTTTGATGATCACCAGTGTGAACATGCAACCGGCGAAACCACCTGAGCAGGTAAAAAGCGCCTTCGATGATGCGATCAAGGCTCGTGAGGATAAAGAGAAGCTTGAAAACCAGGCTGAGGCCTACGCGAATGAAGTGGTACCCAGAGCGCGAGGTGAGGCAGCTCGAAGAATTGCGGATGCCAGCGCCTACAAGGATCGGGTGATTGCAGAAGCGGAGGGTGACGCCAGTCGTTTCCTGGCAATACTCAAAGAGTATGAGAGGGAGCCCAAGGTCACTCGGGAGCGTATCTATCTCGAAGCGATCGAATCGATGCTGGGTCAGACCAGCAAGGTCATGCTTGATACGGCTGAAGGAGGAGGAAACAGCCTGATGTATTTACCTTTGGACAAGCTGATTCAAGGTGTTGAGCAGGGTCGTGTCGGTAGAGGTGCGGCTTCAAGCAATACCGAGTCTTCCCGTGCTCCGGTTGAACCGACCAAGTTCCGCAATGTGGACCGCACCAGGGGGGTACGTTGATGAAACTGTCAAAACTGATTATCCCC
>JAHRHW010000398.1 GCA_019100305.1 Candidatus Thiodiazotropha taylori
CGGCTCCGGATGGCAGTGACATATCAATAGTCGACGTGGGCGCCACCACCATCACTTTCAGCTGGTGATGCTTTGCTGCCACAGCCAGATGATAGGTACCGATCTTGTTCGCCACATCGCCGTTGGCGGCTATCCTGTCGGAGCCGACAACCACCCAGTCGACCTCTCCCTGCCGCATCAGACTGGCCGCCGCCCCGTCAGCAAGCAGGGTCACGGGAATCCTGTCCTGCAGCAGCTCCCAGGCGGTCAATCTTGCCCCTTGCAGCCAGGGGCGGGTCTCATCCGCATAGACCCCGGCCAGTTTGCCGTTTTTGAAGGCTGAGCGAATAACCCCCAGGGCAGTGCCATATCCACCCGTCGCCAAGGCACCGGCATTACAGTGGGTGATGACTTTGGAGCCTGCAGCGATCAAGTCAGCCCCAAGATCGCCCATGGTTCTGTTGGCCGCGATATCCTCCTGATGGATCGCCTTGGCCTCAGCCAAGAGCCGCTCAGTGGGATCCTCCTCATCAGCAAGTGCCCCCATCAAGTGCTCCATTCTATCGATCGCCCAAAACAGATTCACCGCTGTCGGTCTGGAGCGGCGCAACAGATCCACTTCAGCGCGAATCTTGGAACGCCATTGATCCGTTTCGGCCTGATACGCCGCCCGGGCTGCCAGAACCATCCCATAGGCTGCTGTGACACCGATTGCTGGAGCGCCTCGAACCACCATCTCGGTAATCGCGTTGGCAGTCTCTGTGGCGCTATTCAATTCAACAAATGTCACCTGCTGAGGCAGTACCCTCTGGTCCAGCAGAAAGAGATTGTTTTCATGCCAGACGATGGCGTCATCGGCGGTAACCTGTTCAGGATCGAATCGTGATTGCATGTTCAAACGCTACCTGTCTTTATGTTTTATCAACCCGGCACCTTAATCGGTTAGGCTCAGGGCTTCAAGAATGACCATTATCAAGATATGGCTCACGGCGTGACAGCACTCCTGAAGCCTCCCGCAGGTGCCTTCCCTATGGTGCTATCTGACACTCGAATTGACCTGATTCACTTAACAGGCATTGCAACTTTCCGCTTTAACATGCCATGCTCTGCATGACCGGAAGGCAACATCCGGCTGACAGTTTTATCTCCATTCATAAACATGAAGCAACACAATGCCCCAACAGGTTGATCTTCTGATCCATGCAGAATGGATCATCCCGGTCGTACCGGAAAATCAGGTGCTCACGCATCACAGTCTGGCCGTCAACGGAGGACGAATTGAGCATATTCTGCCGCGTAGCCAGGCGGAGTCTGAACTCGATGCCCTGCAAATCATCGATCTTCCCGGTCAGGCACTGATTCCCGGCCTGATCAATGCTCATACCCATGCATCGATGAGCCTGCTGAGAGGCCTCGCGGACGATCTGCCGTTGATGACCTGGCTGAATGAGCATATCTGGCCAGCCGAGGCCCAGTGGGTCAACGAAGAGTTCATTCATGACGGATCCCAGCTGGCGATCGCCGAAATGCTGCTGAGTGGCACCACCTGTTTCAACGATATGTACTTCTTTCCCGATATCACCGGTCGCGCTGCGGACCATGCCGGCATACGCGCTGTGCTTGGATTGATCGCCATCGATTTTCCATCCGCCTGGGCAGCGGATGGGGATGAGTACATCCACAAGGGGCTGGAGGTACACGATCAGTTCCGCAACAACTCTAGAATCCATAGTGCTTTTGCACCCCATGCCCCCTATTCAGTGGGTGACCCGGTGCTGAAACGCATTGCAGTGCTTGCCGATGAGCTGGAAATCCCCATTCACATGCACCTGCATGAGACACAGGATGAGATCCTCCAGGGACAGCAGCAGCACGGTAACCGGCCGATGCAGCGGCTCAATGAACTTGGGCTTCTGTCGCCCGCTCTGGCCGCGGTACACATGACCCACCTTGAGCCTCAGGAGATCGAGTTGTTTGCCTCGAGCGGCGCCCACGTGGTGCACTGCCCCGAATCCAATCTGAAACTGGCCAGTGGTTTCTGCCCGGTTGCTGAGTTGATCAAGTCCGACATCAATGTTGCCCTGGGTACCGATGGGGCTGCCAGCAATAACGACCTGGACATGTTCAGTGAGATGCATACCGCGGCGCTGCTCGCCAAAGGGGTTGTTGGCGACGCCAGTGCCGTACCGGCCGCCAAGGCACTTTCAATGGCCACCATCAATGGCGCAAGGGCATTGGGGTTACAAGAGATCACCGGATCGCTGGAGATCGGCAAATCCGCCGACCTGATCAGTGTCGACCTGGCCAGGCTGGCAAGTCAGCCGATCTACCACCCGATCTCCCAGCTGGTCTATGCCGCCGGGCGGGAGCAGGTCTGTCATGTCTGGGTTGCCGGGCAACAGCTGGTCAACAATCATACCCTGACAACCCTTAATCAGCCCCAACTCATCGAGCAGGCATCATCCTGGGCGGAACGTATTGCGGCCTCGGATGCGGCTCAGCAGGACTCGTAAATCCAACCTTTGATGTGTAACCTAAGCGGATCATCACAACCAGGCCAAATCGAAGATTCATGAATCAGGAACAGATCAACGTCGATCACTCGGAAGTCAGTAAGTTTGAGGAGCTCGCCTCACGCTGGTGGGACCCCCACAGTGAATTCAAGCCTTTGCATGAAATCAATCCGCTGCGACTCGGCTATATCAAGGAATTCACCTCACTCGAAGGCAAAGAGGTTCTGGATGTGGGATGCGGTGGCGGTATCCTCTCCGAAAGCCTGGCAGCCAATGGTGCCAAAGTAACTGGAATCGATATGGGTGAAGCACCCCTGCAAGTCGCACGACTGCATCTGCTGGAATCGGGGTTCGAGGTAACTTATGAGCGTATCCCGGTGGAACGCCTCGCCGAAGAGCGCCCCGCCTCTTTCGATCTGATCACCTGCATGGAGATGCTGGAACATGTCCCTGATCCTGCCTCGGTTGTCGCTGCCTGCGCCAAACTGGTCAGACCTGGTGGCCGGCTGTTCTTTTCCACCATAAACCGAAATCCCAAATCCTATCTGTTTGCCATCATCGGTGCCGAGTACCTGCTCCAAATGTTGCCCAAGGGGACGCATGACTATGCCAAGTTCATCCGCCCATCGGAACTCAACGCCTGGATCAGAGAAGCCGGATTGGACAGCACGGATATCAAAGGACTCAGCTACAACCCACTGACACAACACTATCGACTGGGTGACGATGTGGATGTCAATTATATGGTTGCCACAATCAAGCAGGGTTAGAGCCATCAAGTCGAATCATACTGATTGTGTGCTGTTCGATCTTGACGGCACATTTGCCGACACCGCCCAGGATCTTCACTATGCACTTAATCTGCAGCTGGAGCGTCATGGCAGAGAGCCTGTATCGTTTCAACGACTGCGCCCTTCAGTCTCTCACGGCAGTCGGGCGATGTTGCAGGTGGGCTTCGGCATTGATCCCGAGCACCCGGATTTCGTTGCCCTGCAAAAGGAGTTTCTCGACCTCTATCTGCAGAATATTGCCCTGCAGACCCAACCCTTTGAAGGCATGCTTGAGCTGTTGGACGAATTGGAATCACAGGCAATTCGCTGGGGCATAGTCACCAACAAACCGGCCAGACTGACTGATCCTCTGATGCAAAAACTCGGTCTGCAGCAGCGTGCCTCAGCGATTATCAGCGGTGACACAACTGCCTACGCCAAACCCCATCCGGAACCGATTCTTCAGGCTTGCAGAGAGTCGGATGCCAGCCCTGAACGCACACTCTATATCGGCGATGCCCAGCGGGATATCGAAGCCGGTCGCAATGCA
>JAHRHW010000399.1 GCA_019100305.1 Candidatus Thiodiazotropha taylori
GCACTCTTGCATAATAGGTATCCCGGCTCTGCTCATAGCCAAGTACCACAACTTTCCCCGCCTCGATATCAACGAGGCGGTCCGCAGGCAGCGAGGGGTCATCCAGGGGTAGCAGTTTCAAAGGCATTTTGAAACGCTTCCCCAGGGTCTGCAGAATCTGCGGCCACTCCTCCCTCTGCCGATCCAGAAACAGGTCGCCAATCAGCTGGACAATGCCTTCAACCTCCTCAACCTCCCGCTGTTCCCGGCTCTTGCCCAGGGCCAGCATCAGATAGCGATCCGAATCGGGTATCTGCTTGTAAAAGCGGGTCAGATCATCATCGTCGGTAAAAACGAACTTTCCCAGTGCCAGCGAGGAAAGCTCATCATCGTTGAGTGGTAACTGGTCATGCTCCATCAACGCCAGACCACTTTTGAAATTGGCTTTCAGTTGTTTGACGGTCTGCGGCCACTCACTCTGCGGCTGACTCAACAGGCGATCCTCGACCAGACCGAACACACCGAACATTGAGCGCTCATAATAGTCCCGAATGGTGCCTTTCAGCGCCATTTCCGGTAACCAGACGAGGCCCAACACAAACAGTGCGCCGGTAATGAACAGAATGCCGTAGAGTGTGATAAACAGGCGCGCCATGCTCAGTCCCAGGCGTCCGGTACAAACAGGTAGCCCCGCCCACGCACCGTCTTGATGCGATAGGGCCGATGGGCGTTGTCGTTGAGCTTTCTTCTCAACCTCGAAATACCGATATCCACCGACCGGTCGAGGCCGTCGTAGGCAAAGCCACGCAGTGTCTTCAAGGCACTGTCCCGATCCACCACCTGACCCGCAGTAGAGGCCAGCAACCAGAGCAGATCGAACTCACCGGTGGAGAGCTCAACGGTCTCACCATTCAGCGACAGGGTTCTGCCTCGCGCATCGATCTGCAACTTGCCGAATGCGAGCTGATCCCCCTGGGTATCCGGCGCAGTGGAACCAATGGCGCGATAGCGCCGCAACAGGGATCGCAAACGAGCCAGCAGCACCCGGGGTTCCACCGGTTTGGTGAGATAGTCGTCCGCCCCAAGCTCAAGACCCACAACCTCATCCACATCCTCATCCCGGGCGGTAAACATGGCGATCGGGCCGCTGAAATCGGATCGGATCTCGCGACAGATCTCCAAGCCATCCTTACCGGGCAGATTCAGATCCAGTACCAGGATATCCGGCTTGATTGAACTTACCCGTTCGGTCGCCCGATCACCCCGATGCTCCAGATGCACTTCAAACTCATAACGCTGCAGATACTCCTGCACCAATCCGGCAAGCTGAATATCATCTTCCACCAATAGCACCCTGGGAGGTCCGGCAGTCATGTTCCCATCATTCATCAATCCTCTCCCATTGACACTCCTGACCATAGCATGCCCACAGCAGAAAGGGTGTTACGCTGGGTATTCGACTGTAACACAGTGTAACAAGCGAAGACCGCCAAGCTTAAAACACGAATTTGGCCAGCCCACGACATTGATCTGGCGATCAGAAAAATAGTGGATAAAACTAGAAGCATGGGTGGAATTCACAAGCAGAACCAACAGCAGAATGTCGATAACAAACCTCTGCAGCTGCCGGTTATCTGTCCGACATAAAAATCGATTTTCGCGATCATCTGGACAACCTGGACCCACGCCAGTTCTTTTGGGGGCGCGCGCAGCGCAGGAGATGTCGTCGAATTACTACTGGCCGGAGCCGATGTGGTGTATCTCTGCAATCTGCAGCTCGAACAGGGGCCGACAGCCCTGACCAGAATCGTGGCAGGCATCGAAGAGTGAATGGAAGAGAAAAATTGAGAATCGATCGAGGATTTTGGTGACCGTCTCAGCCAGATCAAATTCGCCGATCCAACAGAACTCGAACGGGCAACTGTGTGCCTATTCTGCACAGTGCCAGTTTCGGCCCGGTTGTACGAAGCTGGACGATTGCCTCATACTAAGAGCTGACAACACGAATCCAATACGTTCTGCTGGGACTGCTTTTATCTTCAGCAAGGCAGGGTAAGCGTGGTGTAGCCAGTCACCATGAGCAAGTGATAACGCCGCTGGGTGCAAAAAAAGAGCCAGCCCCGAATGGCATTGACTTAGGGTCGGGCCCTGCCCCACCAAAAACCCTTTGATAGACAAGTGCGCTGTCTCATACAATCTGGTGTGTTCAACTTCTGGAGCTGGGGGAGATTTTGACAAAATGATAACCGCCGCACCCATTACCACAACCATCGTGTTAGCAGTCAGGTCCTACCCCTGACATAATAGGCTGCTATTTACTCTACTCCGCCTGACGGGTTGAACTAAATCTCGTGACAGACCAGATTCACTACGAACATCCTCTAAATGAAAGAATCCGCACCTTTCTTCGATTGGAGCACCTGTTCATGCAGGTGGACCACTTTCGTCCCTTAGCCGACATCTGGAGTAACAGGGCCGCGATTGAAGGCTTGCTGAGCATCATGAGCGTATTCGGTCGCTCCGACCTCAAAACCGAGATCCTCAAGGAGCTGGAGCGCCATGTCAGCAATCTTGAAAGGGTGCGGCAACAGCCCGGCGTCAACATGGAGGCCCTGGGGCTGGTGCTGGACGACCTGGAGCAGGCAATCCATCAGGTCTACCGCATGGATGGACAGATCGCCCGCAATCTGCGCAACAACGAATTTCTGACCGCCATCATGCAACGCAGCAGCATCCCCGGAGGAGGCTGTAATTTTGATCTGCCCCAATACCATCGCTGGCTCAACCAGCCTCATGAAGTACGTCAGGATCAAATGAGTGAATGGATGCATGAACTGCATCCGGTGCGGGAGGCAGTTGTTCTGCTGCTCAATCTGGTTCGCGGCAGCAACCTGCCCAGCGAGGAGACGGCCCAGCAGGGCTTCTTCCAGAAAAGCCTGGAACCCTCATCACCCGCCCAGCTGGTGCGGGTCGGCCTGCCGAGACAGACCAATGTCTTCACCGAGATCAGCGGCAACAAGCACCGCTTCAGCATCCGCTTTCTGGAGTCCATCGACACGGGAAAACCGACCCAGTCCAAGCAGGACATCCCTTTTCAACTGACCACCTGCATCTTCTGATGGAAAAAACCGCCCCGCCCACAGTCCCCTGCCCGAACTGCGGAAAGTCGGTCCTCTGGCAAGAGAGCTCGAAGTGGAAACCCTTCTGCAGCGAACGCTGCCGGTTGATTGATCTGGGTGACTGGCTGGATGAGAATCACAGAATCTCAGTGCCCCTCAACGGTCAATTCGAAGAAGAGCCCTTCGACTGAACCTCACCTTTCAAGCTACTTGAGACTCTCTTACAGATCTTGATAACCTCCTGGTACCAGCCTGCCGCCTGTTTATTGGTATGGGACCAGGGTTCAATCAGGGTTTTCATCTGGCTGCAGTACCATTGAGCCTGGTGCAGTTGCTGGCCTTTTATCAGGCGCTCAGCCTGACGGATGTGGTGGTGATAGGCAGTTTCGACCCGCCTGAACTCCAGTTTTGTGGTCAACTGTTCCCGCACACTGTCACTCACCGGGGTCAACAGCCGGTCCTCTTTCAACAGCCAGCTGATCTCGTTTGACAACCGTGAGAACTGCTCCAGTCGCGCCGTTTCGAGCAGCCGCTCCTCACTCTCAGGCTTGACCTGACCGATTGCCTGCTCCGCAGCCTGGATCATCTGACCGATGCCTTCATACTTTGGATGTATCTTCTGCAGAGCCAATAAACGGGCATGAATGTCCTGGCGCAGTAGGGTTTCCGCCTCAGCAGGTATGGGCAAACCGGGCATGCGCCC
>JAHRHW010000400.1 GCA_019100305.1 Candidatus Thiodiazotropha taylori
AGGCATTGGTTGGGCAGCAGACCTGAATGTTATGGTTGGCGCAGAGTCGCAGAAAACGTTCCGGCCTGGCTGAGGAGTGTTCCGCGCCCTGGCCTTCATATCCATGTGGCAGCAGCATCACAAGGCCACACAACAGCCCCCATTTTTCACCACCCGATGTGATGAACTGATCGATCACCACCTGAGCGCCGTTGGCAAAGTCACCAAACTGGGCTTCCCAGATGGTCAGCGAGTTGGGATCGGCAGTTGCGTAACCATACTCGTAACCGAGCACCGCCTCTTCAGACAGCAGGGAATCGATAACCAGGAAATCCGCTTGATCCTGACTCAGATGCTGCAGTGGTATCAGCGCTTCACCGTTGGTTTGGTTATGCAGTACCGCATGACGATGGAAAAAGGTGCCTCGACCTGAATCCTGACCGGACAGGCGTATCGGCACACCTTTCGCCAGTAACGAAGCATAGGCCATATTCTCTGCGAAGCCCCAGTCGATCAGTTGGTCTCCACTGGCCATCCGGCGTCGCTCAGTCCAGATTTTTTCCACCCTGGGGTGGAGTTCGAATCCACCCGGCACATGGAGTAACTGCTCTGCCAACTGGTTGAATTCGTCGCTGGAGATGGCGGTGTCGCAAGGGTGTTCCCACTCGATGCCGCGAAAGCTGTTCCAACGTACCGCATAGGGATGGCGCAATGCGCAGGTAACGGGGCGCGCTTCAACGATACCGGCTTCAAGGGATTCGCGGTAGTTGTCGACCAGGTCGCGGGCCTCCTGAGGGGTGATTGCCGACTCTTGAACCAGCTTGTCCGCATACAGGGTTCTGATGGTTGGATGATTGCGGATCTTACTGTACATCTCAGGTTGGGTAACCGAAGGTTCATCCGCCTCATTGTGCCCCAGCCGGCGGTAGCAAATCATATCGATCACCACATCCTTTCGGAAGCGCATGCGAAAATCGAGCGCCAGCCGGGTGACGTAGATGACCGCCTCAGGATCGTCCCCGTTGACATGGAAGATCGGCGCCTGGACCATTTTTGCTACGTCTGTACAGTAGAGGGTCGAACGGGTGTCGAGGGGGTTGCTGGTGGTAAAACCGATCTGGTTGTTGGTGATGATATGCACCGTGCCGCCGGTTGAATAACCACGGGTCTGGGAGAGATTGAGCGTCTCCATCACCACCCCTTGACCGGCAAAGGCTGAGTCCCCGTGAATCAGAATCGGCAATACCCTAGATCCGTCGTGATCGCCCCGACGCCGTTGTCGGGCACGCACCGATCCTTCAATCACCGGATTGATGATCTCCAGGTGCGAGGGGTTGAATCCCAGTACGGTATGGACGATGCCACCGGGTGTATCGATGTCGGTGGAGAATCCCATATGGTATTTCACGTCACCGGACAGACGCTGGGGATCCACAGTGACCCGGCCTTCGAACTCGTCAAAGATCTCTTGTGGCGGTTTGCCGAGAATGTTGGTCAGAACATTAATTCTTCCCCGGTGGGCCATACCGATGACAACTTCATTGATATCGTTTTTACCGGCATGTTGTATCAGATCGTCAAGCAGCGGTATCAGGGTCTCGCCACCCTCCAGTGAAAATCGTTTCTGACCGACATAGCGGGTATGCAGATACTTTTCGATGCCTTCGGCTGCCGTTAACAGAGTCAATAGCCAGCGCTTCTCTTTGACACTGAACTGCTGATACAGATGGCGCTGTTCGATGCGCTCCTGGATCCAGCGTTTCTGTTTGGTATCGGTGATATGGCCATACTCTGTGCCGATACTGCCGCAGTAGCTTTTTTTCACCAGTTCGATAATATCCTTCAACGCCATACGTTCCGGGGCGAACAGGGAGCCGGTGTTGTAGATCGTGTTTTGGTCGATGGTGTCCAGTTTGTGATAGGCCAGATCGAGATCATCCACAGAAACAATATCCCTGAGTTTCAGAGGATCAAGGTTTGCATTCTGGTGGCCACGCATACGATAGCCGTTGATGTAACGCAGTACTGAAGCCTGCTGTTCGGCAGCAGCCGGGGAGAGGTTCTCCTGCGGCGTGGCGGTGGCTGAACGCTTCTCTTTGACCAGATGCAGAAAGCGCTGCCTGATCGGTTCATGGGCCGTGTCGTGCTTCTCCTGTTGAGGTAACTCGTCGAACTTATGCCGCCAGTCGGGTGGAATGCTCTCCGGGTCTTTCAGGTAGGATTCGTAGAGTTCTTCGACAAATGAGGCGTTGCCTCCGGAAAAGGCAGAGGTGGATCTTAGGACATCCAGAGTTTTGGTCATTTTGTGTTTGTAACCGTTTGGTTGGGGATAACTTATTTTTGGGCAGCTATCAGTAAATGTTAGCACAGGCGGGGCGTGTTACCACCTGCCCAAACGGCTCTCAGAGGGCTGGATTTGGAATTTTTAGGATCTATGTAACAGGGGCTTGGGTATTCAATATAATCTCATCACGGTTTGAAAAACTCCCTTCGGTGATCTCCATCGGATTCGCTCGCTTGCGTTGAATAAATCCCATCAGCGATTGTCTATAGTAACCATTGTCAGCTGCTTCTATTTGTTTGGTAACAGATTTTGTGAAAAATTCATCAATGATGTGGCAAAATAGAGAGTATCTTTTACTGCACGACAGGGTAATAAAAAGTCGGTATTACGCTGGTTCCAGTTAATGGGATTTCGGGTTTAACAGACACTTAATGTTATAAATAAACCTGATGACAATAGCGTGATCCAATGATCTATATTAATAAAGATAATGGTGTATGGTGCTCAGGGTGCCGATTAACGAACAGAGTATCAGTTTTTCAAGTGGATTAATGAGCAGGGACTGAGAGATTGCCAGAGCAAGATAGCAACAAACTGAGGGTTAATGTTAATCCGATCTCCCTGGAGGCGGATCTGGCCTACTTTGGTGCCCGTCTTGAATTGGTCGGAGAGCCGGAAACCCGTTATCAGGCCGCTCAGTTGAAAGTCTACAAAGCCCTGGAGACGGCGCTTTGTGAGAATTTGAAAAGGTTACGCAAAACAGAGTCCAAGTCTTCTTCCAAGAAGAAAGATAAGTCCAAGAAGAGCACTGACAAGTCTTAACCAATCGGTAACTTCAGCGGTTCTGTTCCTCTTCATTCAGCATGGTATCGATCTCCTGCTCTGCCTGAGCCCAGTCCTCAACCGATTTACGTGGGTCGAAGCCATGCTTTTCGGCGATATAGTAGGCCGCTGTTTCGATCATCTGGTACCTTAAGCTTGGATCGATCGGGTTGGGCCTGCTCTCCAGTTGTGGCTCGCTGCGTTTGGCTTTTTTCGTCTTCTTGGCCTTCTTCTCTTTTACCTTGTCATCAAGGCCGTCTTTCGCGTTTTTGGATTTTTTCCCCATGGACTGGTCTCCTCTCTGGAACGAATTCCCCTAAAGCCTGTTAACACAAATCCAATACGATAATCTGAGTCGCAGGGTTAAATACAGACGGTACTAGTGCCAGAATCCCATTCCTCTGTTTCTCGCCCGGGTTTCATAGGTCTGGTAAACCCCGAGTGTTTGTGGGTTGAGTGGGTCCCCAACGGATACACGTGCCAGACCGGCTTTCAGCATCTGTAATGCGACATCCGTACCACCATGCCTCACTAACCCGAGTATAACACCCTTTGCTGTCAGCTTTTGGTATTCCACCGTGACGATGCGCCCTGCCAGGAGCATGGCCAAATGCCGTTTAGCATCGATACTCCCGACTTTGGAGTGCCTGGGTATATGAATG
>JAHRHW010000401.1 GCA_019100305.1 Candidatus Thiodiazotropha taylori
ATGCATGACAAGAGGGCATTCAGGATTGCCAAGGATTTTGCTACAGTCTTACTTAAGGCCTGTCGGAGGCTTTAGACACTCATCCTATACGATATCGATAGTTCAGCTATGTTTACCCAGTGTGCACACTGCCTAACCCTGTTCCGCATCACACCGGAGCAGCTCAAAGCTGCTGCAGGTCAGGTCAGATGCTGCCAATGCAACCAGACTTTCAATGCATTGGAGAATCTGCATGAATCCCCCATGTCATTCACTGCCAGCCAGAGGGAGCGCCCCTGCCCGATGGGCAGCTTGCTGCTGAAGACAAGCTGATCTACTACCCGCCGCAACAGGACGAACACAGCTCTCTGTTGATCAATGACAGTGAGGTCGAGCGCTCGCTGGATGATCTTGCTGACGACTCCACACCGATTCCGTCTTTGGCCGATGATTCAAACCTTGATGGCGATGATCAGAACCTGCTGAAAGAGAGCAGCCAGCTCCTCTATGAACAGGATGATGGACTGGAGACAGAGCCGGACTACTACGCATCCGGCACCGAATCCCAGATGTCGGAACTGCTCGACAAGGACTCGGCGTCGCTGCTGCTCGATTCAGAAAAGCCTGCAGCAAATCTGGCGGAGATTATCGAGCTCGACATACCCGAACTCGAAACAGAGCAGCCCCCCGGGCATGCTGATGGATTGCAAAATCCCAGTCTTGAGGAGAGTGAAGCCCTGCTGGATTTCGACGCTGAACAACAATCCTCTGTATCGCTAGAGGATAGTGCTGTAACTGAGGATTCCTTGACAGCAGAAGAGGAAGCCGAACTTGAGAAAGCGCTCCCCTTCACCTTCGAGGAAGAGAAACAGCAAAGCCCAAGTTCCCCCCGCTCACCCTTATGGACTGTTGGTTCGCTGTTGCTGTTGATTCCTTTGATCGGACAGATGACCTGGCAGTTTCGCGACAGCCTGATACATCATGATGTAGGCAGGCAGCTGTTGAACTCTCTCTGCACAGTAGCCGGTTGCACGCCACCTCAGCGTATCGACCGGGAGAAGATACTGATAACCGATCGTTCTCTGGCTGCACACCCGGACAAGGACAACACGCTTGCCATGAGACTTGAAGTGATCAACACAGCACCCTTTGAACAACCCTATCCCAAACTGCAACTGAGCCTGTTTAACGAACTCGGTGCACTCGTCGCACGTCGCACGTTCTCCGAGTCAGAGTACCTTGAGCGTGCTTCTATTGCTGAACAGTTGATGCCCAAGCTGGAACCGATCGAGATTGAATTGGAGCTGGTCGACCCGGGTAGCCAGGTGACTGGTTTTACTTTCGACTTCCTCTAGTGGGTCACCAGTAAACGTTACTACCACGGCAGCCAAGTATGTCGCAATACTAACTAACCCTAAATATTCACCGAGCAACCCAGCAATCTTATCAAGCATTCGCCGTTAATCCCGGTAGTGTCAAACTCGTGCCGGACACCCCAACAAAACACATAATCCAGTCAGGGGAATTAATTTCATAAGAAAATTTACATTTTGAATCTTTTTCGATTTCAGGCTCGCACAATGACTATATCTAACGGCAATTGAATAGCTTACTAAACACCCTTCCAGCCGATTGCTAAGTGTCGAAGGTTTCACGCAACTGTGTAGAATCAATTCAACGCCATTTTGCCTTTGATTCCACCCTGATTTAGGGGTAGTATCCCAACCCCTCCTTCACCTGAGAACAGCCCCCGAAGAGTGGCGATTTTGATGCGCATTGGGTCTTATGAGATTGCGAATAATCTGCTGCTGGCGCCGATGGCCGGTGTGACAGACAGGCCGTTCAGGCAGCTCTGCAGGCGTCTGGGTGCAGGCTTGGCTGTGTCAGAGATGATCTCAGCCGATGCATCGCTCTGGGGCACTAAAAAAAGTGTCAAACGACTTGATCACGATGGTGAAGAGGCACCGATCAGTGTACAGATCCTGGGTTCCGATCCTCAAATGATGGCCCAGGCCGCACAAGCCAACGTTGCCATGGGTGCTCAGATCATCGACATCAACATGGGATGCCCAGCAAAGAAAGTGTGTAAAAAGTCAGCCGGATCCGCGCTGCTAAAGGACGAGCCTCTGGTGGCTGACATACTGAAGGCAACGGTTGACGCCGTTGATGTACCGGTAACGTTAAAGATACGTACCGGCACTGATCCGCAAAACCGAAACGGTGAACGAATTGCAGAAATCGCCGAGCATGCCGGCATCCAGGCTTTAAGCGTTCATGGTCGTACCCGGGCGTGCAAATTTGCAGGCCAGGCCGAGTATGAAACGATCAGCAGGATTAAACAAACGGTAGCCATACCGGTTATCGCAAATGGAGATATCGACTCGCCGCAAAAAGCGGCAGATGTCTTGGAAAGAACCGGCGCCGATGCTCTGATGATCGGACGCGCGGCGCAAGGACGCCCCTGGATCTTTAATGAGATCAACAGTTACTTGACAACCGGCCAGCTGTTACCAGAGCCGGAGCTCGAATGGGTTGCTGACATACTAACCCGACATGTTCAGCGGCTCTACGAGTTTTATGGGGAGTACCTTGGCGTACGAATAGCTCGAAAACACATCGCCTGGTACAGCAAAGGGCGCCCTGAAGGTGCCGTTTTCAGAAACAAAATTAACTATTCGGAATCATCGGCTGAGCAGCTCCAGGCGATCAAAGAGTATTTTCAGTTTCTGCATAACAATAGGGATCTGGCAGCATGATGATAGAAGCGGTTTTATCCGACCAACAGAGCGAAGAATATCTGACAGTCACTCACAGCAAGAAGTCAGAACCCTTGCGCCAGTGCGTGAGTGACGCCATGCAACGCTATTTCAACAATCTGGATGGCCATGGCGCCAATAATCTCTATCGCCTGGTGATGAATGAGGTCGAGGCTCCCCTCCTGGAAAGCGTCATGAAACATACCGGCGGCAACCAGACCCAGGCGGCCACCATTTTAGGCATCAGTCGCAGCACATTACGTAAAAAACTATCCCAGTACGATCTGGATTGATCGCCACTTTCTGAAATCGGGTAGAAATATCGCATAGAATACAGGGCATGCCTTAGCCAATTGAGGCTGCCGCTGAAGCCTTCATCTTCACAGGAGCTCAAGGCCCGTTTGGACGATTGGATCGCCGGGTTATATAAACACCACCTTGAGATTTACATCGTGATCTATTCACAATCTGTTCATTACTACAACTTACGGTATCACTCATGGCATCGATAAAACGCGCACTGATCAGTGTCTCAGACAAGACCGGGATCGTAGAATTCGCCCGCACCCTGGCAGACAAGCAGGTCGAGATACTCTCCACTGGAGGTACCGCCAAGCTTCTCACTGAAAATGATGTGCCGGTGATCGAGGTTTCAGAATATACCGGTTTCCCGGAGATGATGGACGGTCGGGTTAAAACCCTGCATCCGAAGATCCACGGCGGCATCCTCGGCCGGCGCGGCACCGATGACGGAGTCATGAAAGAGAACGGTATCGGTCCGATCGATCTGATTGTGGTCAACCTCTACCCATTCGAACAGACCGTGGCCAATCCGGATTGTGACCTGCCCACAGCCATTGAGAACATCGATATCGGTGGCCCGACCATGCTCAGGGCTGCTGCCAAAAACCATCGGGATGTCACCGTCGTGGTGGATGC
>JAHRHW010000047.1 GCA_019100305.1 Candidatus Thiodiazotropha taylori
TTTCTACGCAGCCAGGGGCTGAAGCGTCTCGACCTGACCGGTGGCGCCCCGGAGATGAATCCCCACTTCCGCTATCTGTAGAGCAGGCGCGGGCCATGGGTGTGCATGTGATCGATCGGAGTAACCTGGTCATCATGCAGGAGGAGGGGTATCAGGATCTGCCTGAGTTTCTCGCCGATCATCAGGTTGAAGTGGTTGCCTCTTTGCCCTGTTACCTGGAAGAGAATGTGGATCAACAGCGGGGTAAAGGGAGTTATGCACAAAGTATCAAGTCGCTGAAAAAACTCAATAGCCTCGGCTATGGTATGAGTGACAGCAAGCTGACCCTGAATCTGGTCTACAATCCCCAGGGACCATCACTGCCCCCTCCGCAAGGACCACTGCAGGCGGATTACCAACGGGAGTTGGAACAACGCTTTGGCGTCCACTTCGATCAACTGTTCACCATCACCAATATGCCGATCCAGCGATTCGGCAGCCTGCTGCAGTCGAAAGGGCAGTTCGGTGAATACATGACACTGTTGCGCGGTGCCTATCAGGCCGACAATCTGCAGAGTGTGATGTGCCGAACCCTGTTGAGTGTTGATTGGCAGGGTTATCTCTATGACTGCGATTTCAATCAGATGCTGAAGATCCATCTGAAGACTGACAGATCGTTCAAGCCCCACTTGCGTGATCTGTTTGAATTGGACCTCAACGGCTTTGACATCCAGGTGGCGGAGCACTGCTATGGTTGTACGGCCGGGCAGGGGAGCAGTTGTGGAGGTGCATTGGGGGATTGATCGAACCACCACCGATCGAGGATTCAAGGAGAGTAGAGCAGCAGTGTCGGCACGACTGAGCATAGTGATTCCCTGCCTCAATGAGGGAGAGATGCTGATCGATCTGCTGCAGGCGCTGCAGTACCTGCGTCATCAGGGGCACGAACTGATTCTGGTGGACGGAGGAAGTGAGCCGGCGCCGGATCAATCCCTGCGGGGCTGGGTCGACCACTTGCTGGTGTCAGAACCTGGTCGAGCACAACAGATGAATCGCGGTGCGGCGATTGCAACGGGAGAGCTGTTCTGGTTTCTTCATGCAGACACACAACTTACTCCGGGTTCTGAGCAGCCGATGCTCGAACCGCCGGTCGATGAGTCACTATGGGGACGATTCGATATCCGCCTCAGTGGCCGCCATACTTTGCTGAGGGTTGTGGAGCGAATGATGAACTGGCGTTCAAGAGTTACCGGTATCGCAACCGGGGATCAGGGCATCTTTATTCATCGTAAGTTGTTCCAAAAAGTCGGTGGATTTCCCCTCCAGCCACTGATGGAGGACGTGGAGATCAGCCGTCGGCTGAAACGCCATGCGTCACCCCGCTGTTTGAAACAGCAACTGATCACTTCGAGCCGTCGCTGGGAGTCCGCAGGCATTGTCTCGACCATTCTGTTGATGTGGGGTTTGCGCCTTGCCTATTGGGCGGGTGTCAGTCCGCGGCGTCTGGTGGAATTCTACCGCAACCATAGGCACTGATCAGCGATGAGCAAGCCATCCAGAGCGGTACTCATTTTCACCAAGCTGCCTGAAGCGGGCAAGGTGAAAACCCGCTTGATACCGGCGCTTGGTGCAGAGGGTGCGGCGAATCTCTATCGCCGATTGTTGGATCGCCAGCTTGTCTGGTTGACAACCGAGACCGATTATTCAATTCAACTCTGGCTGACTCCCTCAATGGACCACCCTATGACCCGGCAGTGGCAGAGTAAGCCTGCCCTGAGCCTGTTTCTCCAGCAGGGGGAGGATCTGGGTGAACGGATGATGCATGCTGCCCGCAGCGCCTTGCAGCGCTATCAACAGGTTGTCCTGGTGGGTGTTGATTGTCCGGCTTTGACGTCGGCTCATCTGCAGCAGGCCTTTGTCTGGCTGGAGTCATACGACGGCGTATTGGGCCCGGCTCAGGATGGAGGTTATGTACTGTTGGGATTGAAAACCACGCCCCTGTCCCTTTTTAAAGGCCACCACTGGGGTGAGGCCGATGTGGCTGAAACCACCAGGGAGGCGATGCGCCAGCTTGGCTGGAATTGGCGGGAACTGCCGTTGCTGCAAGACCTGGATCGGCCGGAAGATCTGGGGCTGCTCGAGGAGCTGGGTATTTCACCCGAGTGAACTGCCGGAGACTGCTTGAAGCGTTTCAGTTTGCCGGCTGTTGACGATTCAGCTGCCAAAATCCGGCTAGCGCAATCAGCAGCACAATTAAGATCAGGCCCGGTAGATTCAGGAGGGGTACTGCAATCGGGTTGGCGACGGTTGTTGCGCCTGGCGTGAAGGTCAGAGTGGTCGTCCAGGCGCCTCCGTCTGAGGCCAGTGCCGTAAAGGGAATCAGGGTCGTCAGCGTGGCAGTGCCATTATTGCCGGCAATGTTCAGATCGCCGGCGAAATTGGGTGTGTTGGTGAAAATCACATTTGTCCAGTCAGCCAACAGGAAGGTCTGGGATCCGCCAGGGGTGGTGCCGCCGGTGATGGTCAGGGAGCCGGAAATTATGCTGCCCAACGGCAGCGGATTGCCATCGGCCACTACCGTGTCATCCCAGGTGAAATAACCGCTGCCCGTTTCACCACCGCTGCCGGTGAAGGTGAACCTGTGCCTCAGTTCGATGGCAAAGGCATCGGAAACTATCAGCAGAAGGGCGAATAAAGCGATCAGGCGGAGGAGGCTGTGTTTCGTCATCATCACTGTTCAATCACTTGATGTGAAGTGGCCACAATCGGACGGGCCATCCTAACATTCCCTGGAGACATCCAAAAAACTCACTATTACAGTGTGCTTTATACGCCACACCAGGTAGGTGATGCAATATCTTTTAGGCTTTTCCCAGTGATTTTGAGCTGCTGGTCGGCCTGGATTCCCCCCCAGGGCCATAGGTCTTGTCGCTGTCTGCAAATCCCCTCAGAACATCCAGGGCGTGGGCAACCTGATGCTGATTCAGCTGTACTGCTCCACCGTTGATCTCATTCTGCTTCTGGCACTCCTTAAGCAGGGATGTGAGCTGGCGCCACTCTTCCTGCAGTTGCAGATTGTCCGGACATTGCTGAATAAATGCCTCCGTTCCTTTACGGTCCGGATCAAAACCCAGCGAGGCAAGCAGCTGGTTGTGTTGCAAGACACTCTGTTCGATCTGCTGCAGCTGCTGTTGTTTTTGTGCCAGCAGCTCTTCCAACTTTTTCGAAGGGGGGGATTTCAGCAGTTCAAACTCCTGGCGCAGCAGGTTGAGCAGCTGCTGAGAAAGTTCGGCTTCTGTCTGTACGATTCTGACGAAGCTCATCTGCTGTTGTGGATTGATCATGATGTGTGCTGACAGGTCCTAGTGCAGTGAAAGTTCCATCGCCAACATTTTGTCGGCGCAGGTCTGGGGATCGATGGTAAAGCTGCCATTGGCCAGTGCCTGCTGCACAGCTTCGACTTTCTGTGCATCGACGATCGGCATATTGGCAATGCGCCCTTCGAGCTCCTGAAGTTTGCCCGCATCTCCAGTGATATTCAGGCTGTCGCCGCCACCGGTGGTTGATGTGGTGGTTGTCGCTCTACCACCTTGTGCCTTGCTGCTGCCTTTTGCTTTGCCGCTTTTACCCGTACCTTTCAGACTTCGGCTTGAAAGACTGTTGATTTGAATGGGCATCGCGATACCTCAGTTACCTGGATCTGGACTATTCTGCCATGGGCAGGGATTAATCCAATCATGTTTTCAGTTTTTTTACACTTGATTGGGTGGATTGTATACCTCAGTCGACCATCACCAAACCTTTTGATACCACTCTTGCCTCCACCTGCTTTTTCGATTTGGTGTTCATAACGGTAATCAGGTCACCCGGATTACCCTGTTTCAAGGCTTTCCCCTGCATCCGCACCTGGATGCCTCCGGCTCCGGCCACAATGGTTACCTGATCGCCCCGTTTGATCGTTTTTCTCACCACCAGCATGGAGGGTGTGACCACCTGGCCACGACGAATGGTGCGCTTTGAAGTCTGGCCGACCACTTCGTCGATGGTCTCGAAATAGCCTCTCAGCAGATGACTGGTATCGGAGATTTTGATTTTCAGATCCTTGCCGGTGATCGCCTGCCCCCGAGCCAGGTCGCGAACCGCAACCACTACCGGTGCCTCAATCGAGACATTGGCTGAGATATAGATCGACCAGGGACTGGGAGTCTGACAGCGGATCCCGACGGTTGTACGGCCAAGCTTGACCCCGCCTGGTGGACTGAACGCTTCCAGTGGTGCTGCGCAGCGGGCCAGCTTGAGTCGGTGGTCCAGTGGGGTGATTTTGACTGTCGCCCCCGCCGTATCCTGGACCAGCGTCGTCTCCAGGTACTCTTTGGCAGCGTCCGCAATCGCCTGGTGGGCGTGGTGTTCGCTGTTCAGTGGCTGGCCCGACAAGCTAGCGGATAGCAGCAGTCCGAGCAGCAACGCAGAGCCTAGCGCAAAAGGGTTGATCATTCGGTTTCTCCAGACTGTTTCATATTAATAATGCAAACAATGTGCCGAAAAGAACGACTGCTGAAGCTGGCCTAAAGGTCAACGCTCACAAGCCGCCATACTTATTACTGTATTTCAGCAAAAACTGCATATTTGAGGGTGGCAAACCATGGCGTCAATGTTAGACAGTGTTGACCAAAGGACAAAACTGGCCGGACAAAACCGTCTTGAACTCTTGCTGTTTCGTCTTGCGGGGCGTCAGGTTTTTGGCATTAATGTGTTCAAAGTAAAGGAGGTTGTGCAGTGTCCTCACCTGACTGCATTGCCGAGTGCCCATGAGAATATCCGTGGTGTGGCCTCATTGAGAGGGAATAACATCCCAGTGATGGATCTCTGCCATGCCATCGGTGGGCCCAAAATGGGTAATGCCACGGACTATTTCATTATCATCACGGAATACAATCGTCGTCTGCTGGCCTTTCTCGTGGGCAGTGTGGAGCGGATCGTCAACACCCACTGGGAAGATATTCTGCCGCCGCCTCAGGGAGTCGGCCGCAACAGCTATATGACAGCGGTCACCGAGATCGAGGGGACCCTGGTTGAGATCATCGATGTCGAGAAGGTGTTGAGTGAAGTGCTGGGTATCGATGAGGAGATCACCATACCGATCGATACCGATGGGGCTGATCTGGAGGCCTACAAGGTGCTTGTGGTGGATGACTCCATGGTGGCCCGCAATCAGATCAAGAAGGTTCTGGAAGAGATCGGGCTTGAGGCGATTCTGGCGAAGGATGGCCGAGATGCCCTGACACACCTTGAAGCCTGGTCGGAAGAGGGACAGGTGAGTGATTGGCTGGCCATGGTGATCTCGGATATCGAAATGCCGAAGATGGATGGCTACTCCCTGGTGAGCGCGATTCGTGAAAATCCCAAGCTTTCCGATCTGTATGTGATTCTCCACTCTTCACTGAGTGGCGTGTTTAATGAGAGTATGGTGAAGAAGGTTGGAGCGAATCAGTTCCTTGCCAAGTTCATGCCCGATGAGTTGGTTGGTACCGTAACCAAACGAATGAAAGAAATTTCATAAAAATTAAACACCTGTAAAGGTAAAACCAAAATTTCTGCTATGTACAATCGAAACGCGGCCATTTCGTCTGCTGACTATGAAGCATTTAAGGATTTTCTCCAGCAGGCCTGCGGTATCCTGCTCGGAAATGGCAAGGAGTATCTGGTTTCGAGTCGCTTGAGCGGTGTAATGAAAGAGGCGGGTATTGCTTCCCTTGGTGAGCTGCTGAAACAGATCAAATCCCCAATACACTCTCGTCTGAAGGTAAAGGTCATCGATGCCATGACCACCAATGAGACCTTCTGGTTTCGCGATATCGGTCACTATATCCTACTCAAGGAGACCATTCTGCCGGACCTGAATCAGCAGATGAGCGGTTCCATCCGAATCTGGTCCGCCGCCTGTTCCAGCGGTCAGGAACCCTACAACATCAGCATGATTGCGGATGAGTATCAGGCTGCGAAGGGACGGGCTCGACAGGTTCAGGTTCAGGCCACCGATATCTCCAGCAAGATCCTCGATGAAGCGCGTGCGGGGGTCTATTGTGGCCTGGCGGTTGAACGGGGACTGACCCAGGAGCAGCGACAGCGTTTTTTCAACCCGAAAGGGGACTGCCTGGAAGTGAAACCGGAGATCAAGCGGCGGGTCAGTTTCAAGCCGATGAATCTGGCCGACAGTTTCCACACCATGGGCCGATTTGATGTGATCTTCTGCCGTAACGTTTTGATCTATTTTTCAAACGAGCTGAAAAAAGACATCGTTGAAAGGATGGCGGATATCCTCAATCCCGGTGGCTATCTGTTTCTCGGTTCCACCGAATCGATCAATCAATTGACCAACCGGTTTGAGATGAAAGTGGGCCATGGAGGCATCTCCTACCGACTCAAAGGCTAGCCTCATCGGGCTCTCATCCCCTCAAGCGCTTTTCTGCCAATTACCCAGCAACCATTTTTTGTTTCGCCAGTTCGATGCATCAACGGCAAAGCTTGCCGTTTTGCGGCAGTCGGTTGCCGTTGAGTAGCCCGGTCGGCTGCAGGCACTTCCATTCAGCCTCAGGAAAACCTGTGTTTTTAGCCGTTTAAGGTGGTTGGCATGCTCTCTGCTACTTGCTGAGTGAGTCATTTCATCCAGTGGAGCATCAGATGGATTTCGATAACCTTTTCGGCATACATGAGCGGGCCCTGGTGCTGCGCTCCCAGAGAGCGGATATCCTATCCGCCAATCTGGCCAATGCCGATACCCCGGGTTACAAGGCGAGGGATATCGATTTCAAAGCCATGCTGCAACAGCATATGGGTGATGGCATGCGGATGGCCACAACCAACAGTGGTCATATCCAGGCCGAGTCAGGCACCGTGCCACCGGCACAGCTGCTCTACCGGGTGCCGAGCCAGCCCTCACTGGATGGCAACACGGTGGATAGCGAACGTGAGCATGCGGCCTTCGGTACCAACGCCATCGAATATCAGACCAGTCTCAATTTCGTCAACAGCAAGATCAGTGGTCTTCGCAAAGCGCTGAAGGGTGAATAGTCATGTCCATCTTCAAGATATTTGATACCGCAGCAACCGGCATGAGCGCCCAGACACTGCGCATGAATCTTGTCGCCAGCAACATGGCCAATGCGGATGCGGTCAGTAGCAGTCTTGATGAGACCTATCGTGCCAGACAGCCGGTGTTTCAGACCATGCTCGATCAGTTCAATCCGGATGCGGTTGCCCATGGGGTGCGCATGGCCGGTGTGGTGGAGAGTGATGCACCGCTGATTCAGGAGCATGCACCGGACCATCCACTGGCCAATGAAGAGGGTTATATCTTCCGTTCCAACGTCAATATGGTTGAAGAGATGGCCAATATGCTCTCAGCCTCCCGTTCCTACCAGAGCAATGTGGAAGTGGCGAACTCCGCCAAGCAGTTGCTGCTGGCCACCCTGCGTATGGGTCAATAAGGAGACCGTTATGACAACCGGCATCGTATCCGCCTACAACCAATATGAAGATATTGGTCTGGTCAGAGAGCCAGAGAACAATCAGTCCGAACAGGGACAACTCGGCCTGGAAGACTTTATGAATCTACTCGTCACCGAGCTGACCCATCAGGATCCTTTCAAGCCGATGGAGAACTCCGAGATGGCCACCCAGGTCTCTCAATTTGCCACCGTATCCGGGATCGGCGATCTCAATGATTCGTTCAACGATCTGCGTGGCGCTTTGACCTCCAACCAGGCCCTGCAGGCAGCCAGTCTGGTCGGCCGGGATGTACTGGTTGAGAGCAATGTTGGTGTTTTGAGCGAAGGCGAGACCGTACAGGGCAGCCTGGTGCTGCCGGCCTCGGCCAGCAACATCACCCTGCGGGTTACCAACAGTGCCGGTGAATTGGTGCGGGAGCTGCCTTTGGGTACTCATGAAGCGGGTAACCTCTCCTTCAGCTGGGACGGCTATGACGATGCCGGTCACTATGCGGGGGACGGCTTCTACCAGATTACCGCCACCGCCAGCGTCGATGATGCAGAGATGGCACCCACCGTATTGGTATCGGCTCAGGTGGAGAGCGTCAATCTGGGTGGTTCAGGCGGTATCCAACTCAACCTGGACGGCCTGGGGCAGATCTCCATGAATGACGTGGTGCAGATTCAATAAGCAGAAGGTTTTTAGATTGGATGGGCGGTGTCCATTCAGTGAATAGACAGGAGAAAAAAGATGGCATTTCGTATCGCACTGAGTGGTCTGGATGCAGCTTCCACCGACCTGGAAGTTACTGGACACAATATCGCAAACGCCAGTACCGTTGGTTTTAAACAGTCCCGCGCCGAGTTTGCAGATATCTATGCCAATTCGATCAGCGATGTGAGCAGTTCGGTGCCAGGTCGTGGTGTGAGGGTAACCCGGGTTGCCCAGCAGTTCTCCCAGGGCAGTACTGAGTTCACCTCCAACAATCTGGATATGGCAATCAATGGTGAGGGTTTCTTCATCATGGAAGACTCAGCCGGTGATCGAGCCTATACCAGGGCCGGGGCATTCTCTGTGGATCGTGATGGCAACGTGGTTGATCAGACCGGCTCCAGGCTGCAGGTTTTTCCACGCATCGGTACCACAGGCAGCCTGTTCAATACCGGTTCAACCATTGATCTCAACCTGCCCGTGGTATCCGGTACACCGCAGACCACATCCAGTATCGAAGCGACTCTCAATCTGAGTGCTTCGGAACAGCCTCCTGCAGTGACCCTGGATCCGACTGCGGCGACATTTACCTTTCCGCCGGATCCTCTGAGTTACAACCACTCAACAGCTACCACCATTTATGATTCACTGGGTACGGCTCATACGGCCACGATGTTCTATGTCAAAGTGACGGACAATCAGTGGAACGCCTTCACTTTTGTAGATGGCAATAACGTCACCGTGGGTGGTAATGCCTTTGCTGATGTCCAGTTCACCAACACCGGGGCCCTGGCGGTCAGTACCGGTGATGTGGATGCCCTGGGTAATGTGCTTATCGACGACTTCAACCCGGGTGGTGGCGCAGCAGATATCAGTGGATTGACCTTTAACTACAGCGCAACCTCCCAGTTCGGCTCCGGCTTCGCGGTCAACGAACTCTCCCAGGATGGATTTACATCCGGCCGACTCAGCGGTGTGGATGTGGATGATTCAGGGATTGTCTTCGCCCGTTTCACCAACGGTCAATCGGAACCTCTGGGTAAGATCGCGCTAGCCCGTTTTTCCAATACACAGGGCTTGCGCCAGATTGGCGACACCGGTTGGGCGGAATCCTTCGCTTCTGGTGATGTGCAAGTCGGTGAAGCCGGAACCAGTAGTTTTGGATTGATTCAATCCGGCGCGCTGGAAAACTCCAATGTGGATCTGGCGAAACAGTTGGTGAATCTGATTACTGCGCAACGTAACTTCCAGGCGAATGCGCAGGTGATCACCACCGCAGATGCGGTAACCCAGACCGTTATCAATATCAGATAGTCCTCACTTCTGATTGACTATCCAGGTTCGTAGGGTGCGGAATATTGCACCCTACGTCCGGTCAGCCGAATGCCCCACCGAGTCCCTGGCTATCTTCACTCCCTTATCTACTGATTCGATTTGATCAAGAAATGTCCGATGCTGGTGGCTACCTCGGCATTTTGCAAGATGCGCATGTGACCGAGTCCTCGGGTTATCTGGAGTTGGCTCTCCTTCCAGACGGTGTGTACCGCTCTGCCGTTGGAGACCGGGATATATCGATCCCGTGAGTCATGAATGATCAAGCCTGGAATGTCAGCACGACGAACCCATTCCTGCATGGACAACCTGGACCACATCTTTTCACCAAATCGCTGCTCAAGACGGCGTCTCACCTGATGGGTTACCGCACTGTTCATTCCCAGGATGTTGGTGAACTGCTGCAACAGGGTAGTGACGTCCTTGGGCGGTGAAATACAGACCACCGAGCTCGCACTGGCACCGTTTGCAATTGCATGCATTGCGCACATGCAACCAAAGGAGTGAGCAACGACTGCTGTATCTCCTCCGGACTCCTGCAGCAGTTGAGTGATAACACCACTGATTTCAATGATGTCTGTGCTGTTACCAGAAGAGTGACCATGTCCAGGTGCATCAAATGCGGTGACCTGAAAACCCTGATCCACCAGTGCCTCCACCAGAAAGGTCATCTGTCCGGCATTGCCGTTCCAGCCGTGAGTCAGCAGTACCGGCGCACCCTCTCCCCATCGATAGATACAGACAGACTTATCTGCAAACTTTCTGACTTCAGTGCTGGCCTGCTTCAGCACCCGTTGCTCTTCAACGGTCACGCATCGATGCTGGGTACGATACCAGAGGAGTGTGGCCAATCGTCCAGCCAGATAGGGCGATATCCGTGTCAGGGCGGAGAACGCAATCTGAATCGGTGTGCGTTTGTGCTTGATTTTACGTTTGCAGGGCGCGGAAAGCAGTTGTGTGGTCGTTAGGGGCATCTTCGTTCTCCTCGGGTCAAATTGTCGGTGTTGAAAAAAATATAGCCCTGGTCTAGGGTGTCAGTAAGAGTCATAAATGACATTTTTAATGCCATATTCGCCATTATGAAAAACACCGTTTGCGTCGCCGTTGTCGTGATAGAAGAGTGCATGGCCTCGGCCATCGCCGGTTCCATCGATATGCTTTACGCTGCCAACCGGATCATTGAGGCGATGGGCAAACGGCACTTGCCCCGATTCGAGTGGAAAGTGGTTTCCGTCTCAGGTCGGCCGGTAAAGACAGGCAATGGCATGCTGCAGGCGGTGGATTGCAGCCTGAAAGGGATAGATCATGTGGATGTGGTCTACATTCCCGGAATGTCGGTCATCGATGAGACCCGCCTGGTCAGCATCCTTGAAAACAACCGGCCGCTGGTCAACTGGCTGACCAGTCTCGCCACCGGGAAGAGCTTGATCACCAGCAGTTGTACCGGCAGTTTTTTCGTCGCCGAAGCCGGTTTGTTACACGACAAGCAAGCCACCACTGGCTGGCCTGTGGAAGGTCTGTTTGCGGCCCGATATCCGGATATCCGGTTGCAGAGCAGTGAGTTGCTGGTGGCCGCGGGGTCCATCATCAGCGCCGGCGCCTCCACCTCCTATCAGGACTTGATGCTGGAAGTCATTCGACGTTTCAGCAATAGCCGGGTTGCTCATTTGACTGCCCGTTACCTGTTGCTCGACAGCAGTCGACACTCGCAGGCCGCCTTTCGTGTCAGCAGCGTGCGTAAATATGACGACCCGGTGGTGACCAAGGCCCATGAGCTGATGCAGAAGAACCTGAGTGATCCGCAACCGGTTCCTGAGCTTGCCGCACATCTGAATGTCAGTGACAGGACACTGATCCGGCGCTTTAAAAGTGCCACGGGTCAGGGACCCATTGCCTGTTTGCAAAACTTAAGGATCGACCGGGCCAAGTGGCTGCTTGAGAGTACCGGCAAGTCGCACGAAAGTGTTGCCAACAGCGTGGGTTATACGGACATCAGTTCCTTCAGGCGTCTGTTCAAGCGCACCATCGGCATGACCATGGGTGAATATCGAAAGCGTTTCAGAAACAGACGCCAGACTGGAAGGTCGTCCACGTTACATAGATCTCGAAAGATCGCCTGACGGGGTGGCAGTCTACCGAATGCGCGGAGATCACCAGATGGCGAATTGGTACGATCTTCGCTCATCAAGAGCTGCAATATCTGATCGATTTCCAGGTAATCACTCCTCTGTTTGAGCTCGCCAGACTTGGCTGTAATGGTGTTGCGAAAAAGAGGATTGAAGACATCCGTAGAGTGTCGGAGTTTTTTACACTTAAGTGATGGATTAACGAAAAAACAGAGCGATTTAGTAATTATTTTCCTATTAGTATCTCGTGTTACGTGTAAATACAGTAAGTTATGAATTTTGGCAACGTATTTGCATTGTGTACTGGAATAGAGCAATCGATACTTGGGTAACGACCAAATGAACAGATTTCAAAGTCTTGCTGCAGTTTGTCTGCTGACTGTCAGTGGATTTGCGCACAGCAATTTAATTGTTAACGGTGGTTTTGAGTCACCTGGTATTACCAGTGGATGGACCTACGGAGCGGATCCCTCAGGGGGTTGGCAGGGCGACAATATTGAAGTCTGGGCCTCCGGCTTTCTGGGTGTTGATTCTTACCAAGGCAGTCAGCATGGTGAATTGAATGCCCACTCCTACGATGGAACCGCGTGGAGCATTTATCAATCTTTCGGCTCCGTATTGTCCGAAGTGTATGACATCAGTTTCGCTTATCGTGCCAGACGGAACAGCTTGGAAGCCTTTCGAGTCACTTTGCAAGATGACAGTGGTACCATCCTGGATCAACTCGTTGATGATCATGTTACCGGTCAATGGAACTACTTTGCGGACAGTTTTCTGGGTACCGGTAATGAAATTACTTTGACCTTTACCTCAGTCACCCCGACAGCAGGCACTGTAGGCAATTTTCTCGATGCGGTTGAAGTGACGAATGTGCCTGAACCTTCAACCCTGGCGCTGTTTGGTGTCGGTTTGGCTGGACTGGGTTACAGATCCCGTCGGCGCAAACAAGCCTAAACCAACCTCCGAAACCTTGTGATGGGAATCCAGCTTCTTCTGAAGCTGGATTTTTTTTGCAAGTTTAGGCGGTACTGCTAAGCAACCAGCTAAGCCTATTCGTCCCGCGATTCAACTGTCTTATATTTATACTCTAAGTGTTAATATAAAGCCCGTTACAGGGACCTCCATCAACGCTATCGGTAATCCTGTGAGCGCCTAGGCTGGGCAGGTGTCAGATGGCGGTCCTACCGTCTCAAGAGAGTCAGCCGGTAACCTATTCTTTAAATATGGTGAGATATGAGTAAGCCGACAATTATCCTATGGAGTATTTTAAGTTTCATCATATCGGGGATCTACGTCTTTTACGGCTTAATGATGTTGCAAGTTGAACAGTTGCCTGCACTACCATTTATTGTCGCTTCAATGGCATTTGGCTATGGATTGATAACGATATATTTATTGTCACTTGCTTGGACAAAAACCGATAAAAGTCTAGTGCAAATGACCAAGTATATCGCTTTGACCATGTTGGTTGCTCAGATTGTTCTTACTCTTGTGACTGGGAAGACAAGTGGTCTTGAGTGGCTTGGTATTCTGATTATGTCACTCATGATCGGTATAAACTGGTACTCAATTAAGAGTGTTGCAGAATACCACAACCAGGTTTAACTATTGAGTCGCTGTGTTAATAAATCTTGTGCTGGCCGATTGGTCTGCTGTTTGTAGGTCCCGTCATTCGAGAATCTACCATCGTAAAGACTCCTGATCTGAATAGATAAGTTATTTATCGGCATTAGTCGGTCTTCGGCTCTTGAACTGTTCGCACAAAGACAAGTACTTTTTTGTGCTGCTTGGCATCGATGTTCTCGCACGGGTAATATCTGCGATCAGCTCAACACCCTGTTCCAGCATGTAGCGGGTATCGAATTCATCCAAGATGCCGTTCTCGATTTTTGATGCTGCATGTTCGGCTGTGGAGTTGGTTATGGCTTCTCCAGCTACGACGAATTCTACCCAGGCGTCAAAGATGTCGGAGTCGGTTCTGAGAATCTCGCACTTTCGGCGTGCCATACAGGCATAGTGTCTGACCTTCGATTCCATCTCCTGGGGGGCGTGGTTGTTCCGCAGACATCCGATCATGTGGTCGGCGACCTCATCAATGTTCTGCATAGTGAGTGCGATCTTCACATAGCGGGATTGGTAGAAATCCTCGATCGACATGACAAAGGCTTTGAACGGTTCGCCCCATAGCTCGTCGATTCCCTCATCGCCATTTCGGTGGCGGGCCAGCTTGCCAAGTTCAAGCGCCTCCTGCAGGCACTCTCCGCAGGTTCGCATCAACTCATTGTCGGGCTTAATATGAACACCACAGGCTTCCAGTTCGACCAGCTCATTAAAGATATCTGCCGCTCGATTGAACAGAGCACCAGCCAACATTGCGCTTCTTACCCGCTTCTTTCCGGGATCTGTTTCAATCTCGTAATCTGTACGAACCTTGTCGAGCAGACGTCCAGGGATATTGATTCCATGCTCCATATGGTTGAACAAACGACGGGTCAGGGATTGGATCAGCAGTTTTTTGTCAGACAGGTTATCCACAGGGGCATGGTAGCGTTTGATCCAATAACCGTCGTAGAAAATACGCTCCACGCCGTCTATGACTTTCATGCTGCCGTTCTGTGGGGTTTCGTCATTCATGTTGATTGCTATTTGTTTTTACTATCAGAAGTTATCTAACAAAAGAGTGACAAAATAATAGATTATTTTAGTCGGAATTGTTGATTCAGCTATGTATGACTAATATACAGAGATAGCGTGTTGGGAGAGTATGAAATATGAGACCATTTCTGTTGTCGTTGCTTATCAGTGCAGTGATCACACTCTGCTTTAACTCGTATGTTGTAGCGGAACCCGTCAAACAGGTGGTTTTGGCCTCTGAAATCAACTGGCAACAGTTAAATCCTGCACGAGGTGACAAAAGTCCTCAGGCAGGGACGCTTTGGGGTGATCGGCGGGCGCCTGTGCCTACCGGCTTTCTCGCCAAGTTTGTGGATGGATTCTCCTCGCCCCCTCACATTCACAATGTCACCTACAGAGCTGTGGTCATCAGCGGTAATATTCATAACGATGATCCTGATGCTGCGGATATGTGGATGGCCCCCGGATCCTTCTGGACACAGCCAAAAGGAGAGGCCCACATTACCTCAGCCAAGGGTGATACTAATATTGCACTGGTGGAAATAGATCGAGGACCCTATCTCGTGCTGCCTGTAAATAAGGCATTTGACAGCGGCGAGAGACCGATCAATGTGGATGCATCGAACATCGTCTGGGCCGATCCTTCCGGTGGTTCAAGCTCACCTGGTGGACCCAAGGTCGCCTATCTTTGGGGCAGCCTACAGAATGGGAAAGCGAATGGGACCTTTGTCAAACTACCAACTGGCTTTAATGGGAAAATAGTAAGCAACGGGTCCCTATTCCGCGCTGTAATCATTAAAGGTGCTCCACACTACCAAGTCAGTGAAACAGCGGTCCAACGGCTGCAGCCGGGTAGTTATTTCAGCTCTAAGGGCGCATCGGCAGATCATGCCCTGTCTAGCGTTGGAGTTGAGAGCATCATCTATATACGTACCAATGGTAGCTATCAGATTATTCCGGATAGAAATTCCTAAGGTATACTTTCCCGACGTTCTCTTCAGGTAAGGATGCCTGTTGACACCTAGCTAATCTCAGCGTTGGTAGAGTGTTTCCAACTCAGACAGATCGAGCTTATGACTATTCAGCATATAACCCACCAGGGTTGCCGAACTATCCGGTGCAATTCCGATTGGAGCTGTTGACGTAGAGAGGTTTAACCAGAAGCGTGCAAATAGACGTTTAAAACAACCATCTCATTCCATGTCTTGTTGGTTCCTATTGATCACGTTTATTGCCAGCCACTAGAAAGGTGATCAACTTGGTGCCAACGTTATCCACAGAATGCGCTAAATTAGGTTTACGTAGAGGTGGAGGATAGTGATCCATGAGCGAAAACCCGGTAACCATCTATTATGGCGAATCTCTCGGACGCTATGGTTTTGGCGACGGGCATCCCTTCGGACCTGACCGGATCGAGGCGTTCTGGCGGGAGACAGTGAAACGGGGGCTGGATAAGCAGGTAACCATCGCAACGCCTCAACAGTGCGAAGAATCACCGCTGCTTGCCTTCCATACAGAGCGTTACGTCAATCTTGTAAAACGACAATCTACCGCAGGTGGGGGTTATCTGGATCAGGGTGATACCCCTGCATTTGCTGGGGTATATGAAGCTGCCACCACGGTGGTCGGGTCGGTATTGGCCGGTATGAATCAGATGCTTTCCGGGGATCACCCCAAGGTCTTTGTGCCGATCGCCGGGCTGCATCATGCCAAGCGTGATTCCGCTGCAGGCTTCTGTGTCTTCAATGATGCGGGGGTGATGATCGAGAACCTACGCCTGACCCAGGGAATCAGTCGTATTGCCTATGTGGATATCGATGCCCACCATGGCGATGGTGTCTTCTACGCGTTCGAGTCCGACCCGGATCTGATCTTTGCCGATATACATGAGGATGGCCGCTATCTCTATCCTGGTACAGGTGCTGTTGAGGAGAGAGGCAAAGGGGCAGGGAGAGGGCGAAAG
This sequence comes from Candidatus Thiodiazotropha taylori, assembly GCA_019100305.1. Taxonomy (GTDB): domain Bacteria; phylum Pseudomonadota; class Gammaproteobacteria; order Chromatiales; family Chromatiaceae; genus Thiodiazotropha. The sequence goes on from JAHRHW010000047.1 coordinate 16,234, forward strand.
CTCAACCTACCGCTGCCTCCATTGGCGGATGACGAGATGTTTCACAAGGTCTGGCCGATGGTTGAGGAGTTTGTTCGACAGGCCAAACCTGAACTGCACTGGAGCGTTTCCGATCTTGACCACAGACAGATGAGTACCTGCTGTGCTTGTCGTAGGTGCGGGACATTTCTTCTTGCCCCTTCATTGGTCACTGTTCTTTGGCCGTAAATATCGGGAAAAGCTAGTCCAGCACAT